>JBGPZN010000101.1:0-9346 GCA_041493815.1 Methylomirabilia bacterium | reverse complement strand
CGCGCTGAACGACTGGCTGGGTCGGGCGCCCTTCCCGGCGCTGTTCGGCCGCGCCCACGCCGCGCTCGGCGCCGCCGCCCTCGCGTCCGGAGACCTCGCGAGCGCCCAGCGCTCCCTGGCCCTGGCCCGGCGCGAGGGGCTGGCCGCGTTCGCGAGCCTGGGCACCGGCGCCCTCGCGCTGCGCCAGAACCGCTGGGACGACGCGGCAAAGGCCTTCACCGAGGCGCGCGACGCCGGCACGCCCGACATCGTCGCCGCCGCCGACTACGGGATGGCGGTGGCCGGCTTCCACAAGGGCGCCGTGCGCGAGTTCGCCAAGCCCGCCGAGAGCGCGCTGGCCGCGCTTCCGCCCGGACCGTCGAGCGCCGACCGCGCCGGCGAGCTGCTCTACACCCTGACCGGTGTCGCCCTCGAGGGCCGCGACTGGCGGGGCGCGATGGGGACGGCCCGCCGCCTGGCCACCGACCATCCGACCCACCAGACGGCCGACGACGCGCTCGAGCGCGTGGCGGCCGCCGCCGCCGGCGCCAAGGCCTGGCCGATCGCGCTGGAGGCCGACACGCTGCTGCGCCAGCGGTATCCGCAGAGCCCGTTTGCCGCCGCCTCGCACGTGCGGGTCGGCGAGGCCCTGTTCGAGACCGGCCGAGTTGACGAGTCGCTTCCCGAGGCTGAGAAGGCCGCTGCCGACGCGCCGAACGACTCGCGCGCCACGATGCTGCTTGCGCGCATCCGCGAGGCCAAGGGCGACCGCAGCGGCGCGCTGGAAGCGTACTCGCGGGCGGCGAAGGACGGCGCCGGACAAGAGTGGAGCACCACGGCGCTGTTCGGCCACGCGCGCCTGCTCACGCAGGAAAAGCGCTGGGACCAGGCGCGCGGCGTGCTCGAACGGCTCCTCAAGAGCGACGAGATCACCGTCGCCTCCGAGGCCGCCGCCGCCATCGGCGACACGTACGCCGGGGAGGGCGACGCGCTGGCCGCCGCCGAGTACTACCTCACGGCGGCGTACGTGACGCCTGCCTCACCGCAGACCTGCCGCAGTCTGCTCGCGGCCGGCCGGGCGTTCGCGTCGCTCAAGCAGGACGAGGCGGCGGCGCTCGCGTATCGCAAGGTGCTGGCCCAGAGCAGCCTGCCCGCCGAGTGCGCCGCCCCCGCGCGCCAGGGCCTCTCCTCCCTCGGTCGCTGAGCGGGTAAGATAGCGGCGCCAATGCACGGGTACGGCGGCCGAATTCTGTTCGTCGACTGCACGAGTGGCGCCTCGCGGATCGAGCCGCTCGCCGAGTCCACCGCGCGGGCCCTGCTCGGCGGCAACGGCCTGGCCGCGCGGATCCTCTACGATCTCGTCCCGGCCGGCGTCGACGCCTTCGACCCGGCCAACGCGGTCGTCTTCGCCGTCGGTCCGGTCACCGATACGACGGTGCCGGGCAACAGCCGGGCGTGCGCGGCCGCCAAGTCGCCGCTCACCGGCCTCTTCTTCGACTCGACGTTCGGCGGCCGATTCCCGGCCACGCTCAAGCGCACCGGCTTCGACGCCGTCGTGCTGACCGGCCGGGCGCCGGCGCCGTGCTACGTGGTCGTCGACGAGCAGGGCGCCGCGCTGAAGCCGGCGGCGGCGGTGTGGGGACGCTCCACGCGCGATACCGTCACCGCGCTGGTGGGCCTCGAGGGCGCCGACGCCGACGTCATCGCCATCGGCCAGGCCGGCGAGCGGCGCGTGCGCTTCGCCGCGATGGCGCACTACTGGAAGAATCGCGAGGGGGTCTCGGGTCGGGGCGGGCTCGGCGCCGTGCTCGGCAGCAAGCACGTCAAGGCGGTGGCCGTGCGCGGCGCCCGCAAGAGCAGCGTGGCCGATCCGGCCGCGCTCAAGGCGCTGCTGGAGGAGACCCGCGAGCCGCTGAAGAAGGGCACGCAGGCGCTGACCACCTTCGGCACGCCGTTCCTGGTCGGGCCCATCAACGCGCTCGGCGCGCTCGGCAGCTACAACCTCAAGAGCGAGGTCTTCGCCGCCGCGCGGGTGATCGGCGGCGAGTCGATGAAGGAGCACTACCACGACCGCGACACCACGTGCCTGAAGTGCCCGGTGGCGTGCGGCAAGCAGTACGCGATCCGGGAGGGCGAGTTCGCGGGCACGCGCGCGAAGATGCCGGAGTACGAGTCGATCTTCGCGCTGGGGCCGATGCTCGGCATCGCCGAGCCCGAGGCGTTGATCCTCGCCAACGACCTCTGCGACCTGCACGGGCTGGACACGATCTCGATGGGCGTGACGCTGGCGCTGGTCTGCGAGACGCTGGAGCGCGGCTGGCTATCGCCGGCCGAGGTCGGCGTGCCGTTCGGCTGGGGCGACTGGCGCGGGATGCTCCGGCTGGTCGAGATGACCGCGCGCCGCGAGGGCTTCGGTGACCGCCTGGCCGACGGCGCCTGGCGGCTGGCGGAGTCGATCCATCCGGAGGCGACGCGCCTGGTCTACGCGGTCAAGCGCCTGGAGCTGCCCGCCCACTCCGCGCGGGCGCTCAAGGGCCTGTCCATCGGCTACGCCACCGGCACGCGGGGCGGTAGCCACCACGACACGCGCCCGACGCCGCAGTACGCGCCGACCTTCGACCGCCGCTCCACCGGCGACAAGCCGGCGTTCGCGGCGCGCAGCCAGCACTTCACGGCGGTCGGCGACTCGCTGGTGCTGTGCCGCTTCACCTCCGAGCGCGGCTTCGGCCTCTTCGTGGGCGAGCCGTACGCGCGCATGGTGCGCGCCGTCACCGGCTGGGACGTGAGCGTCGAGGAGCTCGAGCGGATCGGTGAGCGCATCGTCAACCTCGAGCGCCTGTTCAACGTCCGCGAGGGCGTGCGCCGCGGCCAGGACGTCCTGCCGTGGAAGGTGATGCACGAGCCCATCCCCGAGGGCCCGTCGGCCGGCATGTATTGCCCGCCGGCCGAGCTCGACGCCATGCTCGACGCCTACTACGCGCTGCGCGGCTGGGACGCCGACGGCGTGCCCTCGCGCTCCCGCCTGTCCTCGCTCGGGCTCTGAGCTCGAGGCGTCACTGACAGATGATCACCCAGCCCGGCCCGTACTGTTTCTTCGTGCACTGCGCGGCGGAGGAGCCCTCGCGCTCGAGGATGCCGCGCAGCAGCCGATCAGCGTCGGCCTCGGGGATCGGTCGCGTCGGCCGCTCCATTTCGACAGGGCCGGCCGGCGGGCCCGGCTGAGGGCCCAGGACGGTCGTCGACGGCGACGGCGCGCCGACGGCCCCGGGGGCGGGAGCGGAGGGCGATCCTGCCGCCGGGGTCGCCGCGGTGTCCGCCGGCGGCCGGGCGACGTCGCTGGGTCTGGCGGCGCCCGGGTCCGCGCCGAGGGCCGGCGGGCTCATCACGCCGCCGACGCCTCCGGCGGGCGTGCCCCGCGCCGACTGGGCCAGACAGCTCTCCATCGCGGCCCACGAGGGACTCGCCGTCGAGCAGCGGTTGAAGGTGTCGCGGGCGGCGCCCGCCGCGGACCGCGAGACGCGCTCGGCGGCGGCGTGCTCGACGTTGAGACAGCGCACCTGGAACTGGATCTGGGGGTAAACCGCCCGGCAGTACGCGGCGACATCCTCGGGCGGCGCCGCCGCGACGGGCGTGAGGAGCGCCAGCCCAGAACCGGCCGCGACGAGCCAGGCGCCGACCGTCCGCATGACACTCAGTGTAGCGTAGGTGCGCTCGCGCGCTCAGAGGGAGACCGGGGCGGAAAAGAATTGCCCAAACTGTGTAGCGACGTTCCAGTGCGGTACGCTGAGGCCATGGGGAATCCCTTCGTCGACGTGAAGAAGTGGCGCGCCCGTGACCATCACACCGGCATCGGGAAGGACGCCGGCGTGCCCTATACCTATGAGCACGTCGAGGCGGCGCCCGCAGCCGGAGCCGCAATCTATCGCGTGGAGACGTACATCCCGTTCGAGAAGCCGACGCCGCTGCATCGCGATGTCTACTACGTCCCCGCGCCGAAGCTCCACAGGTTCTTCGAGGGCTGGGGCCAGCATGCCACGATCGTCGTCGACGTGCGACCGCTCACCGTGGCGGAAGCGCTGGAGGAGTTGCGCGCCTTCCGTAGCGCTGCCGGCGAGCAGCCTACGGCGGTCTCGGGTCGTTAGGTGGGGTCTCAGGGCGCGTTCGCGGGCGCGTTCTGCGACGTCCTCGCCGCGCTCCGTCGTCGGCTCCGTCTCCTTGGCGACGGCGGCGACTGATGGGACACGACGGAGTCGCTAGGGGCGACGCTGGTTGGGACTACCTGGCCCCTGGTGCCTGAGTCAGCACCCCGAAATCGTGCCGCGACACAGGCCGCGCTCCCTGCACAAACCAATTCCACGCCCGGCCAGGGTCCCTTCCCCGAAAGGCGTCGAGACGCGAACGGAGTTGCGCGTCTATCGGGATTGGCTTGTCGAAAAAGTATCGAACGCGATCGACCGGCACGCCCCAACGGAACCGTTGGGGGTCCGGTACGAAGGGCGGTACACGTCTCTCGGCGGGCGACGTCGCTGTAGCTTCGGCGACTAGTCCCGCCTCTGCCCGATAGAAACAGAGCTGATCGCCTGCCACCAGGCTTTTGAGCCCCTTGGTCCTTTCGCTGAAGGCGTACCAGCCGCGATCGAGCAGGAGGCGCAGCGTTTGCTCGACCGAGCCCGTCTGGAGCTTCCCGACGGGCACGAGGAAAAAGCGGGGCTCCTGGGTCATCAACTAGCGCGTCAGTAGCAGACGATCCGAAACGTGCTCGGTCTCCAGACTCTTACCACCCATCTGAAACCGCTTGAGCATCGAACGGCCGCAGTGGATCAGCACCTCGCGGGCAAAGAGCTCCGTCGGAATCGGTAGGTCGCACAAGGTTGTGCCGGAGCGCTTCGTGCCGTCGATGCTAAGCGCGACGAAGATCCCTCGCCGCTTACAACGTGCGATCACTTCGAACAGGTGCTCAAGACTGAAATCCTGCGCTCCGTAGAGGATCGCCTGGCTGTGGCTGTAAGGCGGGTCGCAGTAGATCAGGTCGCCTGGCTCGGCTCGCTCCATCGCCGTCTCGTATTCGACTTGTTCGAACACGGTGCCCGTCAGCCGCTGCCGCCACTCCTCCACCCGCCTGGCGAAGGAAGCCGGCGAAATGGGGGTGTGAATGCCGCACGGCGTGGACATGTATCCGTCTTTGCGGAACCGGACCACTCCCCCGTAGCAGGAGCGACAGAGGAATAGCAGATCAGCTGGGTTCGGCGCGGCGTTGTACGACGCCTTGATGGCCTCATAGATCTCGACCTTGGTCTCGAGGTTGGCCGTCATTCGGTGCCAGCGTTCCGAGTACCAGCGCACAAGCCGCGTGGGATCGTCTTTGAGCGTCCGCCAGATCCCGATCAGCGGCCCAAACGAGTCCGAGGCACGGCCCTGCTTGGGGGCGACAGTCGCGAGCACCGCACCGCTGCCGACAAACGGCTCGTGGTACGTGTTGACCTGGTTCGGGAAGTGGCCAGTGATCTCCTCGGCCATCCTTTGTTTGTTGCCGATCCACTTGAGGAGCTGGCCGGCGGGGGCATCGACCATTCGGGCAGGCACGTGCTCGAACAGCCTGGGCTGGGTCCGCATGCGGCTCCCATATTGGAGTCGATTCCCCCGGGAGCGCAAGGGGTAGCAGCCCCGTATCCCGAAGCCCACGCCCCTCCGCAAGCATCCAGCTTACAGCGTTCGTCCGGCGCTGGGGAAAATCGGGATGATGGTCAACCTCAGTATCCCGGAGCGAGTCGCCATGACCGTCACGGGCCACAAGTCGCGGTCGGTCTTCGACCGCTACCACATCGTCAGCCCGGCGGATCTCCAGGAGGCGACGCGTAAGCTCGCGGGCGTGCCACTGGCGCCAGCCAGGACTGGGCCGCGTTTTGGGGCGCCTTCGGCCCCCACCGCGGTAAACTTGGTACCGACGTCAGCGGAAAAGTAGCACGGGCGGATAGCTCAGTTGGGAGAGCGCAGCCCTTACAAGGCTGAAGTCGCAGGTTCGAGCCCTGCTCCGCCCACCATCCCACGCGGCATGAGAGGGCTAGGCTCATGGCTGATCACCATCGCATCTGGCTGGTGCGTCACGGCGAGACGGAGTGGAGCAAGAGCGGCCAGCACACCGGCCGGACCGACATTCCGCTGACGGCGACGGGCGAGCAGCAGGGCAAGGCGCTCGGCCGGCACCTGGCCGGACGGCAGTTCGCGCTGGTGCTCACGAGCCCGCTGGGGCGCGCGCGGGAGACGTGCCGCCTGGCCGGATTCGCCGGGAGCGCGCAGGTGACCGACGACCTGCTCGAGTGGAACTACGGGATCTACGAGGGCCGCACCACCGCGGCGGTGCGGGCCGACCAGCCGGGCTGGTCGATCTGGACGACGACGGTGGCCCAGGGCGAGACGGTCGAGCAGGTGGGTGAGCGCGCCCGCCGGGTCATCGAGCGCGCCGACGCGGTCGCCGGTGACGTGGCGCTCTTCGCCCACGCGCATATCCTGCGAATCCTGGCTGCGTGCTGGATGGGGCTGCCGCCGATCCACGGCCGCAACCTGACGCTCAGTACCGCCTCGATCAGCGTGCTCGGCTACGAGCGCGAGACGCGCGTCCTGCAGATCTGGAACCAGGACTGGCGGCTGGCCGTGGAGAACAGCGCCTGACGCGCCGGGCGATGGCCGTGCGGCGGCTGCGGTCCTTCGGGCACGCCGCATCGATGTGATACCTTCAAAAATATGCTGGCCCTCGCGATCGTTCGCCCGCTCGGGATCGTGCTCGCCGTCCTCCTGCTCCTCGCCGCCGAGGCGAGAGGGCAGAACGGGTTTCGCATCACCTACGAGGTCGACCGCACCCGGGCCGAGCGCGCGCGGCTGACGGGACGGATCGTCAACGAGCGCGCGGAAGACGTCTTCGAGGTGAGCGTCACCGGCGAGGCGCTCGACGCGAAGGGCAAGGTGCTGGCGCGCGGCATCGCCTACGTCGACTCGAAGATCGGGCGCGGCGACGGCCGGCCGTTCTCGCTGAGCATCCCCACGGTGGCCGGCACCGAGAACTACCGCGTCGTGGTCAGCTCGTTCCGGGCCGGCTTCGCCACCCAGGGGCCATGAGACACCTGCGCGGCCCCCGCGGCTTCACGCTGATCGAGCTGCTCATCGTCGTCGCGATCGTCGGCGTCCTCGCCGCGATCGGCCTCGCGCTGTACGTCAACGTGCAGGCCCGCGGCCGGATCGGCCGCGCCAACGCCGACGTGCGCACGATCACGAGCGCCGTCGGCGTCTACTCCGCCCACATGGGCGCGATCCCGACCACCGTCCAGGGCCTCGCCGTGCTCGGCCAGGTCGCGACCAACCCCAAGGGCGACGCCGCCGGGCCGTTCCTGAATGCGATCCCGGTGCCGCCGGGCGGCGGCTCGCCGGCCTGGCCGGCCGCCTACGTGTATCAGCCCAACACGGCGGCGGGCGGCGGCGCCTCCCCCGGAGGCTACGTCGTCTGCGCCACCGGCGACGGCGTGGTGGCCCACAGCGCGGCCGGCACCTCGACCTGTCCTTAGGTGATGCGCTGCCTCGCGCAGGAGGACAAGCTGCGGATCGCGCCCGTGGAGGCGTTTGACCGACCCCCGAGCGCGTGATAGCCTCGAACTTCACGGCGCGGGCTCGTGGTGCAGCCTGGTTAGCACACTGGACTGTCAATCCAGAGGCCGCGGGTTCAAGTCCCGTCGAGCCCGCCATTCACGACACGCAGTGAGAAGGGGGCAGCGTCGCGCTGCCCCCTTCTCTTTCGCATGACCGACACGCTGCTCCTCAAGCTCGTGCTCACTCCCGTGCTGATCGCCGCCGCCAGCCTGGCCGGGCGTCGCTGGGGCCAGGCCGTCGGCGGATGGCTGGTCGGCCTCCCGTTGACCACGGGGCCCGTCGCCTTCTTCCTCGCCCTCGATCACGGCGTTGGCTTCGCCGCCGCGGTCGCCTTCGGCTCGCTGGCCGGCGCCCTCGCCGAAGCGGCGTTCTGCCTGGCCTACGGCTGGTCGGCGCGGCACGGCTGGCTCGTGGCGCTGGCGGCGGCCAGCGCCGCGTTCACCGCCGTCGCGGCCGGTCTGCAGCGGCTCGCGCTGCCGTTGCTCGCGCTGGCGGCGATCGTCTTCGCGACGCTGGCCATCACCCTGCGGCTCATGCCCGCGCGCGCCCGGTGGTGGCGGCGCCGCCGCCGCCGCGCTGGGATCTCCCCGCGCGCATGGTCATCACCACCGCGCTGGTGGTCGGCCTCACCGGCGTCGCGCCCGTGCTGGGGCCACGGCTCAGCGGCGTGCTCGCTTCCTTCCCGGTGTACGCCGCCATCCTGACGGTGTTCGCGCACCGCGCGGGCGCCACGCCCGCGGCACAGGTGCTGCGCGGCCTGCTGCTCGGGCTCTTTTCCTTCGGCACGTTCTTCCTCGTACTGGGCGGGCTGATCGAGCGCCTCGGCGCGGCCGGCGGATTCGTGGCCGCCACCATCACCGCGCTGGCGGTCCAGGCCGGCTCGCTCGCATTCGTCGTGCGGCCGGGCCAGGCGTGAGCGGCCGCGCCGCCTTCGGCTTCACGCCCGGCGAGCTCCGCGCGCTGCGCGCGCTCCGGACGCCGCACGGCATCCAGCGGGCGCTCGACGCCATGCCGTACCATCACGCGTCGACCGCGTGGTCGCCGCGGCGGGTGCTGCGCGAGCGCCGCGCCCACTGCCTGGAGGGCGCCGTGTTCGCCGCCGCCGCGCTGCGCGTGCTCGGGTACCCCCCGCTGCTGCTGGACCTGGAGGCGGTGCAGGACACCGATCACGTGCTGGCGGTGTTCCGCGAGCGCGGGCGCTGGGGCGCGATCGCCAAGTCGAACTTCACCGGGCTGCGCTATCGCGAGCCCGTCCACCGCGGCATGCGGGAGCTGGTGATGAGCTACTTCGAGGGTTACATCAACCTGCGCGGCGACCGCACGCTGCGCGCGTACTCGCACCCGGTGAACCTCGCGCGCTTCGACCGCCGCCGGCCGGGCTGGATGACGACCGACGGCGACCTCTGGTGGATCGCCGAGCACCTCGTCGGCGTCCGCCACCATCGC
The DNA here is from genome assembly GCA_041493815.1 of Methylomirabilia bacterium. GTDB lineage: Bacteria > Methylomirabilota > Methylomirabilia > Rokubacteriales > CSP1-6 > AR5. Next base: position 283 of record JBGPZN010000101.1, on the reverse strand, counting down.
CTGCTACGGCCGGCCATGATCCAACGCCTGCACCGGGTCGACCGCCGCTCGCTGAACGCGGGCCTCGTCGGCTACCGCGCGCGATGAGGGCGGGGCGGATCGAGCTGGTCCGCACCGACATCACGCGGCTGGCCGTGGACGCGATCGTCAACGCCGCGAATCCTTCGCTGCTCGGTGGCGGCGGCGTGGACGGCGCGATCCACCGCGCCGCCGGCCCGGGGCTGCTCGCCGAGTGCCGGACGCTCGGCGGCTGCCCGCCCGGGCAGTCGAGGATCACGCGGGG
>JBGPZN010000501.1:0-2795 GCA_041493815.1 Methylomirabilia bacterium | reverse complement strand
TGCCGCTCGCCGTTGTAGCGCAAGCCCACCGTGCCGTCCAGCACGTAGAAGAGCTTCATCTGGCCGGGCTTGATCACGACCTTGTCGGTGGTGACGCCGCGCGCGCGGGGGTCGAGCGTCGAGACCACCGCGCGGATCTTGCCCTCGAAGAGCCCGGCGCCCAGCACCGTCCACTTCTCCGAAGAGCCGTCGAACGACACGGCCGGGCAGTCCTTGCGGCGCGTCACCTGGATGCGGGCGGGCGCCTGGCCGTCGAAGAGCGTGGCGATCGCCACGCCGAGGGCCGCCGCGATGCGCCCGAGCGTGTTCAGCGAGGGCGTGAGTCGCCCCGACTCGATCTGCGAGACCATGCTGGGCGTCAGCTCGGCCTTCTCGGCGAGCTGGCGCTGCTGCAGCTCGCGCTCGAGCCGCAGCGCCTTGATCCGCGCGCCGAGCGAGGTCACGCGATCTCCGCCAGCACCGGCCCCTGATCGAGGCCGGCCAGGCGCGCCAGCGCGCGGGCGACGTACACGCGCGTGACCTTCTTGCGGTACGGGTGCGTGAGGTCGGTGTTGTCGAGCGGCCTGGCCGGTCCCGCCGCCGCGTCGGCCGCGGCCTCGATCGTCTCGGTGGTCAGGCGCTGGCCGACCAGCACCGCCGCCGCCTTTGGCGCCTCGCGCGGCAACGACGCCACCGCGCCCAGCACGATGCGCGCCTCGCGCACGACGTCGCCGTCCAGTCGCAGCGCGACCGCCACGCCGAGGATCGGGAAGTCGAACGCTCCGCGCCGGCGCAGCTTGAGATAGGTCGAGCGCCAGCCGTCGGCCGGCGGCAGCACGATCTCGGTCACGATCTCGTCGGCGCGCTTGGCGAGGTACTCGATGCCGTCGTCGCGATAGAGCGCGGCGATCGGCACCGTGCGCTCGCCGCTCGGCCCCGCCAGCCGCACGCGGGCGCCCAGGCTCCACAGCGCCGGCGCCGTGTCCGACGACGAGACCGCCCAGCAGCGCGAGCTGCTGGGCGCCACCAGGCAGATGTCGCCATCCTTCTTCATGCAGAAGCCGATCGCCTTGCGCCACTCGTAGGACTGGTTGTAGTAGTTGCAGCGCGTGTCCACGCACACGTTGCCGCCGAGCGTGCCCATGTTCCGGAGCTGCGGCGAGGACACGAGCCCGGCCGCCGTGGCGAGCCCCGGATAGGCGCGCGCCAGCTCCGGGTGCGTGGCGACCGCGGTGAGCGTGGTGCAGGCTCCGACGCGCATGCCGTCGCGCGGGGACCCGCCGACGCCGCGCAGCTCCTTGATCGTGCGCAATCCCACCAGCGTCGTCGGCTCGAACTGCCGCCGCTTCATGTTCGGATAGAGGTCGGTGCCGCCGGCGACCAGCATGCCGGCCGGGCCCGCGTCGGTGATCACGCGCACGGCCTGGTCGAGGGTCTTGGGTGAGACGTAGCTGAACGCGGGGAGCCGGATCATTTGTAGCGGGGTCCGCTTGCTCGGTTATGCACGTGGGTGGGCCGCTCTAGAAGGTTGCCGGGTCGGCGAAGGGGCGGACGGTGATCGCGTCGGCGGGCTGGCCGAACGCGGATTCGACGACGAGCGGCTCCTTGAACGTGAAGAGCGGAAGCGTGTCGGGGCCGATGCGCGCGGGCTTGCCGTGGCGCCTGAGCTCGAGGCCGCGCAGCACCATGTCGGGCGTGATCGGCACCTGGTCCAACCGCACGCCGACCGCGTGGTAGATGGCGTTGGCGATGGCCGGGATCACCGGCAGCAGCGGCCCCTGCCCCGCTTCCTTGGCGCCGAATGGGCCCTCGGGGTCGTCGGTCTCGACCAGGAACGTGTGGATCTCCGGCGTCTCCAGCGTCGTGGGACTCTTGTACTCGAGCATCGAGGGATGCTTGTGCAGGCCCTTGCGGAACACCTGGGCCTCCATCAAGGCCTCGCCGATCCCCATGTACACAGAACCCTCGACTTGTCCTTCGACGAGCAGGGGATTCAACGCTCGGCCGACGTCGTGCGCGATCCAGATTTCATCAAGCTCGATCCAGCCGGTGTCCTCGTCCACCGTCAGCTCGACCACGCACGCCGAGTACGAATAGCACGGCGAGGGCCCGACCCCCCCGCCCTTGTACTTGCCGGCGCGCCTGGGCGGCGCATAGGAGCCGGGGAAGGCCAGCACGCCGTGCATCGCCTCGCCCAGCTCCACCGCCTGCGCGAACGCCACCGCCCTGTCCCAGTCGTCGGGCACGCCGACCTTGCGCTCGCGGAACACCAGACGCTCCGGCGCGACCGCGAGCCGGGCGCCGACCGCGCGCGCGATGGCCGTGCGCAGCCGCGTCGCCGCCTGGATCGCGGCGACGCCGCACATGAGCGTCACCCGCGACGAGTAGGACCCGAGGTCGACGGGCGTGAGGCTCGTGTCGGCGGGGTGCACGTGCACGTCCTTCGGCTCGATCCCCAGCACCTCGGCCGGCAGATACGCCAGGATCGAGTCCGAGCCCTGGCCGATGTCGGTGGCGCCGCACAGGATCGACACGCCGCCGCTGCGGTCGGCGCGGACCACCACGCCCGAGTGCGGCATGCTGTTCCAGTAGATGGCCGTCCCGGCGCCCGTCATGTACGCCGAGCCGGCGATGCCGATCCCCTTGCGCCGGCGCGGCTGCCAGAGCGGCTTCGGCGGCGCGACGGCCGCCGCGTAACGGGCGCGCTTGTCGCGCCAGCCCGAGGCCTCCACGACCTTGTCGATGCACTCGCCCAGCCCGATGGTCGTGACCGTCAGGTGGTTCGCCGTCTTCGTGAACGGCTCGTGCAGGATCCG
>JBGPZN010000532.1:0-2595 GCA_041493815.1 Methylomirabilia bacterium | reverse complement strand
TCACGAGCGCCGAGATGCAGAAGCTGGCCGCCGGCGCCGGACTGACGGTGGAGCGGGCGACGGCCGGCTACGGTGACACGCCGGCGCACCCCGGCGCCGAGCAAATCCTCTACACACTGCGGAGGGCTACCTGAGGGTGGCGACCGTGTCCACCACCGCGGCCAGGTGCGCGTCCGACACGTCGAGCGGAAGCACCCAGCCGGGGCCGACGATGACGCGGCCACCGGACCGCGGCGCAGCGTCGAGCCCTCGCCGAGGCCACCGACGAGCGCCCCGTGGCGACGCCGGCGCCTGGCGTCGGCCAGCGAGGGCGCGGTCAGCCGGTCGTGCCAGTTGATCGCGTGGCCGGGCAGCTCGGCCATGGCGTCGAAGTAGATGTCCGTGCCGTGCACGTGCAGCATGTGACGCGCCGTCGTCTCGGTGATCGCCTCCAGCGCCGCCTGCACCGCCGCCGGGGCCGAGGCCATGTCCTCGCGCAGACGCTCGCCGCCGGCCAGCTTGCGGGCGATCGTCAGCGGCGAGAACGCCGTGTGCCCGCGTGCTCGGTGCACTGCTTGGCTCCGTGGGGCGAGCCCTGGTAGGCGACCGTGCAGCCCCAGTCCTCGACGCAGGAGACGCCGCTCGACATCACCTTGATGAGGTCGAGGTCCCTGCGCCGGTGGAAGTCGAGATGGCGGCAGCCAGTCCCTCGGCGGTGTGATCGACCTCGGGGACGTGGCGCCAGAAGGCGACGGGCGGGCGATCCACCGGCTGGCGGGCGACGGCGGCGAGGACACGCTCACGTTTCGTCATGCGCGCGATCGTACCACTCCGACCTCAGCGGGCGTGGGCGCGCGGGTCGAGCAGGTCGCGCACGGCGTCGCCCACGAGATTGAGCGCCAGCACGATCGCGAAGATCGCCAGCCCCGGCAGCAGCGCGACGTGAGGGCTCAGGATCACGAACTGCCGGCCGGTGGCCAGCATGCTGCCCCAGTCGGCGGTGGGCGGCTGGGTGCCGAGCCCGAGGAACGACAGGCCGGCGGTGATGAGAATCTTGGCGCCGACGTCGAGGCTGAAGGCCACGGTCACCGGCGAGACCAGATGGGGCAGGACGTGGCGGCCGAGGATGACGGCGTCGGGGGCGCCGAGCGCGCGGGCGGCCTCCACGAACTCGCGCTCGCGCAGCGACAGCACCACCGCGCGCACCAGCCGCGTGTAGATCGGGAAGCCGACGATGGCGATGGCGATCATCGCGTTGCGCAGGCCGGGGCCGAGGCCGGCCACGAGGGCGATGGCGAGCAGGACGTAGGGAAAGGCCATGAGGATGTCGGTCAGGCGCATGACGACGTTCTCGATCCAGCCGGAGTAGAACCCGCCGAGAATACCGAGCACGACGCCGATGACCATCGCGGCCGCCGCCGTCGCCACACCGGCCAGCAGGGACACGCGCGCGCCCCACACCAGTCGGGCCAGCAGGTCGCGCCCGAACTCGTCGGTGCCGAGCAGGTGGCCGGGACTCAACGGCGGCTGCAGGCGCTTGATCGTGTCGACCGCGTCGGGGTCGAGCAGCGGCAGCCATGGCGCCAGCACCGCGGCGCCGAGCGCCGCCACCAGCGCCAGCGCCGCCACCGTGGCCAGGCGGTTCACTCGTAGCGGATGCGCGGATCGAGCCACGCGTAGAGCAGATCGACCGCGAGGTTGACGAGCACGAAGCTGAGCGCGACCACCAGCACGCAGCCCTGCACGAGCGGGAAGTCGCGGGCCAGGATTCCCTGCACCATCAGCGTGCCGACACCCGGCCACGCGAACACCGTCTCGGTGAGCACGGCGCCCCCCAGCAGGTAGCCGGCCTGCACACCGATCACGGTGACGATCGGGATCATCGCGTTCTTGAGGCCGTGGCGCAGCACCACCCTGCGCTCGACCACGCCCTTGGCCCGCGCCGTGCGGATGTAGTCCTGGCCGAGCGTCTCCAGCATGGCGGCGCGGGTGAGGCGGGCGACGATCGTCACCGAGGCGGCGGCCAGCGTGACCGCCGGCAGCGCGAGGTGGGCGAGGAGATCGCGCAGGTCGCCGCCGCCGTACGGCGCGTACATGCCCGAGGCCGGCAGCCATCCCAGCCGCAGCGCGAACAGCACCATGAGGACGATGCCCAGCCAGAAGGACGGCATGCTGGCGCCGAAGAGCGAGGCGACGGTGCTGGCGCGATCGAGCACCGAGTGCGGCCGGCTCGCCGACGCCACGCCCAGCGCGATGCCGACCACGGTCGACAGCATCAGCGCGGTGCCGGCGAGGATGAGCGTGGCCTTGAAGCGCCCCAGCACCTCGGCGAGCACCGGGCGCTTCATCCAGAGCGAACGGCCGAGGTCGCCGCGGACGACGTGGCCGACCCAGCGGACGTACTGGACGTGCAGCGGCTGGTCGAGGCCGAGGTCGGCGCGCAGACGGGCGCGGTCCTCCTGCGTGGCCTGGGACCCGAGCATGATCTCCACCGGGTCGCCGGGGGAGAGGTGCAGCACCATGAAGATGACGATCGACACGCCCGCCAGGACCGGCACCAGCAGCAGGAGCCGGCGGGCGAGGTAGCGCCTCACCTCAGCGAGATCGTCTCGACGC
>JBGPZN010000091.1:0-9864 GCA_041493815.1 Methylomirabilia bacterium | reverse complement strand
TGCGCGTCTCCGCGTCCTGCTTGAGCCGGCGACACACTTCCCAGCCGTTGAGGTGGGGCACCATGATGTCGAGCAGCACGATGTCGGGACGGGTCTCGCGCGCCTGCTTGACCGCGTCGGTCCCGCTGGCGGTGACGACCACGTCGTAGCCTTCCTTGCCGAGGTTGTAGCGGATCAGCTCGGCCACGTCGCGTTCGTCTTCCACCACCAGGACACGACCGAGGGTACGGGTCGGCGATGCGGTCTTCATCACCGGTGAGTGTCGGTCCGGGGGGTTACGGGAGGATGACGGCGCCGTAAATGTTCGGCGACTTGGCGCCGACATCTAGATCAACGTGCACGCGGAGACGACGGGGACGACCTCAGCCAGGGCCTGGCCATGGCTCGTAGGATTGCCGGCGAGCACCGCCATCGGCGCGCCAACGAGCTGCGCGGGCGCCGGCGGAAAGACCGGACGGCCGTCGGCGAGCGTGACGACGCCGCCCGCCTCGAGCACCACGGCCGCGGCGCCGGCCACCTCGCGGAGCGACGTCCGGTGGTCGTGCACCAGGTCGAGCGCGCCGAGGGCGACGTAACACAGGTGCAACGCGGTCGAACCCACGCGGCGCAGGCGGTAACGCCGCAACCACTCCTCCACGACCGGGGGCACGCCCGCCTCGATCGGGCTGCCGACCGCGACCAGTGACGATCGCGACAGCGAGGCGGCCGCGACGTGCAACGGGCGGTCGTTCACCCAGGCGCCGCGACCGGCACACGCCGTGAAGAGCCATCGCGCGACCGGGTCGTAGACGGCACCCACGAACGGCATGCGGTCGCGCAGCACGCCGATCGAGATCGTGAACCCGGGCAGCCCGCGGTCGAAGTCGCCCAGCCCGTCGAGGGGACCCACCACCCACGAATAGAGGCCGTGCGCACGCGTCTCTGACGAGGATCCCCCCGAGCCCAGCACGGTGTCGCCGGGATAGGCCGCGGCGATCTCCGCCGCCAGACGCTCCCGGATGACGTCACCTGTCTCGCTTGCAGCGCCGTTCCGGTCCACCGAGCCCTGGGCACGATGGAAGGACTCCAGCGCCATGTGGCCGCCTCGCATCGCCAGCTCGGCCGCCAGTTGCTGGCGTGCGCCACTGCCGATCCGCTCGTCGGCGCTCATCACCGGGCTCAGTCGGGCATCGCCCAGGCAGTGGCCGCCCGGGCGTGGTCGCCGGTGAGCGAAGCCATCATGAGGTCGGCGGTCGCCGGGTTGCTCGCCAGCGGCACGTTGTGGACGTTGCACACGCGCAGCAGCGCCCGGATGTCGGGATCGTGAGGCTGGGCGCTGAGCGGGTCGACGAAGAAGAAGACGGCATCGACACCACGCGTGGCCACCAGCACGGCGACCTGCGCGTCGCCGCCCTCGGGACCGCTCAACAGCCATTCCACCGACAGCCCGACCTTATCCTGCATGAGTCGCGCGGTATGGCGCGTGGCCACGAGGTTGAACCGGGCGAGCGACTCGCGGTTAAACGTAGCCCAGGCGACCAGGTCGGCCTTCTTGTTGTCGTGGGCAATCACGGCGAGGGTTCCCATGTGCACCTCCTTCGCGTCGCAGTCTGGAGGCGTCATGTTGCCGGGATGCGACACCGGCATGAAGTGTGTGTAACAGCGGACGAGGGTGATTTAGGAGCGGCGCAGGATCAGCGGGGAACCGCCGTTGGCGACCTCGACGAAGCCGTGATCGCCGACGACGATCACGTCGCTGGATTCCAGACGGCCGCCGGTGTCGAGCTCGGCCAGCAGCGTGGCGACCACGCCGTCCACGTGCTCCAGCGCCCAGCGCGCCTCGGGCTGCCCGGACCGAACTCGTGCGGGAAGGCATCGACCATCAGGAAATGCAAGTCCGAGCGCGCGCGCCTCGTCCCACAATGGGCGCGACGCCCACGCCTCGAACAATTCCTGATCGAGGAACTCCGGGACGTTGTCGGGGAGCGTGGTGGCGCCGGGCGTCTTGGGCCAGCACAGGGCAGCGGTGGAGGTCCGGCGGCGGCCGCAGTGTCCCACAGCGTGGGCACTCGCGGCGGCCTGTCGCACCGATCGCCATCGTGACAGAGCACGCGGCCGGCATCACGCCCCCGGCGAGGGCATCGGCAGCGACATCTGCCCGCTGGCGTCGACGCCCTCCGGCAGCAGCACGCGCACCGTCGTGCCCCGGCCCTCCTGGCTGTCGATGGCCAGGTCGCCGCCGTGCGCGAGCACGAGATGCTTGACGATCGCCAGCCCGAGCCCGGTGCCGCCCAGCTCGCGCGAGCGCGCCTTGTCCACCCGGTAGAAGCGCTCGGTGATCCGCGGCAGGTCGGCGCGCGGGATGCCGACGCCAGTGTCGCTCACGCTCACCTCGACACGGCCGTCGGCGGTCGGCCGGGCCCGCACCATCACCGCCCCGCCCGCCGGCGTGTACTTCACCGCGTTGTCGACCAGGTTGATGAGGACCTGCACCAGCCGGTCGCGGTCGGCCTGCACGTGGATCACCTCGCTCACCTCCGTGGTGAGCGTGACCTCGCCGTCGCGCGCCTTGGCGGCGACCAGCTCCAGCACGGAGTCGACGATCGGCCGCAACGGCGTCGGTGCCAACCGGAGCGAGACCTTGCCCAGCTCGATGTTCGAGAGATCGGTGAGATCGTTCAGCAGCCGGCCCAGCCGCTCGGTGTGGCGGAAGGCGATCTCCACGAAACGCCGCGCGTGCTCGCGCTCCTCGAGCGCGCCCCCCAGCAGGGTCTCCAGGTAGCCCTGGATGGCGGTCAGCGGCGTGCGCAGCTCGTGCGAGACGTTGGCGATGAACTCGGTGCGCACTTGCTCCAGCCGCCGCAGCTCGGTGACGTCGTCGATGACCAGCACCAGGCCGGGGTCCTCACCGGCCAGGCGCAGCGGCACCGCGGTGACCCGTAGCGTGCGATCCGTGGGGCTGCGCAGCCGGAGCTCGTGCCGGAAGACGCCGCCGGCGGTGCGGCCGGAGCGGAAGATCTCGTGCAGGTCGGCGTTGCGGATCACCTCGAGGAACGGTTTGCCCTCGCCGCGGGCGGGCCCCACGCCGAACATCGCGCGGGCCCGCTCGTTCATGAGCAGGATGCACTCCTGGCCGTCGACGGCCACCACGCCCTCCACCATGCCGTCGAGGATGGCGGTGGCCTTGGCCCGCTCCGTCTCGAGGTTGTGGATCTGCTCGCGCAGGCGCAGGGCCATGACGTTGAGCGCGCGGCCCAGCGCGCCCAGCTCGTCGGGCGAGCGCACCGGCGCCCGGACGGCGAACTGCCCCTCGCTCATCTGCCGCGCGATCGCCTGCATCTCGACCACGGGGCGCGTCACCCGTCCCGCCACGAAGATCCCGATCCCGCACGCCACCACCAGGGCCACCAGGCCGCCGGCCAGCATCACGCGATTGATCTGATCGTAGGAGGAGGTGACCGCGGATAGCGGGAGCGCCAGCCGCAGCACCGCGACCACCCGGTCGCCGTCGCGCACCGGCAGCGCGACGTACATGAGCGGCGCGTGGACGGAGACGCTGGTGCGCAGGTCCCGCCCTACCCGGCCCTCGAGGGCCGCCCGCACCTCGGGCCGGTCGCGATGGTTCTCCAGGCGCCCGAGGTCGGCGGGGGCGACCTCGGAATCGCCGAGCACGACGCCGTCGGGCGCGATGACGGTCACCCGGGACTCGGTCGGACGGGCGGCCCGGCGCACGAACGCACTGATGGCGTCGGCGCCGGCGCCGCGCGCGAGCAGCCCGCGCGCCTCGTCGTGCAGCAGCCGGCCGGCGGTGGCCAGCCGCGTCTCGAGCGAGGCCACCGCGAACTGGTCCAGCGCACGGCCGAGGTAGACACCGCCGGCCAGCAGGCTGACCGCGACGAAGCCCACCAGCGTCAGCGTGAGCTTGACGACGATCCGCCCGCGGACGAAGCCGGTGAGGCGCCCAAGCATCGCGGCCATCATAGCCGCTCGGCCCGCCGTCAGGGCGTCCAGCGAAGATACGAGCGCATGGCCGCTAGCGGACGGAAGCCAGCATCACCAGGGATTCGCGCGTGCGGCTACCGGTGAGCGCCAGCCGGCCCTCGAAGGCCGGCGGCGTCGTGAAGTCGAGGTCGAACCGCCGGTGGCCGTAGCCTGCGCACTCCCCCTCGACCCGCGCCAGCAGGCGGTCGATCGTCTCGTCAGAATCGGCGCTGACGCTGGTGACGTGGTTGGCCTCCCAGATGTCCGGCACGTCGCGGTCGCGGACGAAGGTGGCGCCGGCGGCGTCGAAGGTCTCGTGGCCGAGCGCGAGCATGGCCGGTTGACCGCGAGCGCCCGGCGCGAGAGATCGCTAGGGACCGACGCGCTCCTCGGTGGGAGGACGGATGCCGGCCGGCAGCACGGTGGTCGCGCCGGTCTCGAGGTTGCGAACGGCGAGGGGCGGCACGTAGACCTTGTGCGCGTCGAGCCGGCGCTCCCAGTGGCCGGGCGCCACGACCGTGCCCTGGCCCGGAAGCGGTACCACACGCGCCGGCACCCAGATCCTCGTCTCGCCCACGGCCGGGGGCGACGCCACCGACGGCAGCGGTCGCATCGACGTGGCGTTCATCTGATTCACCGCCTGCGAGGTGGTCACCGGCCCAAGCGGCACCATCATGGCGCCGCCCAGGAGGCACCCGGCGGTGCCCCGCGCCAGCCGGCGAACGAGATCGCGAATGCGTCGGCTCATCACCGCTCCAGTGTACATCGCGGCCCGGGCCTCACGGGCCGGAGGTGTACTGGAACTGGTTGGCGACAAACTCCTACGCCGACTGCAGCGACTGTTCAGGAGGCGTCCTGCGCCATCCCGTCTCCTCCCCGATCCGCTCGCCCCGCCTACTCCGTCTCCAGGCGATATCCCACGCCCTTGATCGTCACGATCCGACGCTCCTCCACCCCGAGCTTCGAGCGCAACCGACGGATGTGGACGTCCACCGTGCGCGACTCGATCTCGTCGGCGCGGGCGTAGCCCCACACGCGGTTGAGCAGGTGCTCGCGGGAAAGCACGCGGCCGCCCGCCTCCAGCAGGGCGTGGAGCAGGTCGAACTCCTTGGGCGTCAGCTCCACCGGGCGGCCGCCGACGGTCACGAGGTGGCGGGCAGCGTCCAGACTCACGGTGCCGACGACGAGGGGCCGGGCCGTTTCACCCGGCTGCGAGCGGCGCAGCACCGCGCGGACGCGCGCCACCAGCTCCTTGGGCGAGAACGGCTTGGTCACGTAGTCGTCGGCGCCCATCTCGAGGCCGACGATGCGATCGACCTCGTCGGCCTTGGCGGTCAGCATGATGATCGGCACCCCCGCCGTCGCCGGATCGGCGCGCAGGCGGCGGCACACCTCCAGCCCGGTCATCTCCGGCAGCATGAGGTCGAGCACGATGAGGTCGGGCGGCGCCGCTCGCACGCGGGCCAGGGCCTCGGCGCCGGTGCCGGCGGTGCGGCAGCGGAAGCCGTCGCGCGTGAGGTGATGAACGACGAGGTTACGAATGTCCGGCTCGTCCTCGACGATCAGGACGTCGGCCGGCACGCGTCAGCGGCCGGTCAGGCGCCGGCCAGCCGCAGCAGGAGCCAGGTGGCGGCGGCGACAAAAGCGGCGGCGGGAATAGTCACGACCCATGCCCAGACGATACGTCCGGCCACTCCCCAGCGCACCGCCGAAAAACGCTGGATGGCCCCGACGCCCATGATGGCCCCGCTGATCGTGTGCGTCGTCGACACGGGAATCCCCGCCACGGCCGTGCTGATCAGCGTGAGGGCGCCCGCCGTCTCGGCCGAGAATCCGCCGACCGGGCGCAGCTTGGTGATGCGCATGCCCATCGTCCTCACGATGCGCCAGCCGCCGGCCATCGTGCCCAGCGCCAGCGCGGCGTGGGCGGCCATGATCACCCAGAACGGCACGTAGAACTGCGAGCCCTCGAGGTGGCCGGTGGTGAACAGCAGCACCGCGATGATGCCCATCGTCTTCTGGGCGTCGTTGGTGCCGTGGCCGAGGCTGTAAGCGGCCGCCGACACGAGCTGGCCGCGGCGGAAGATCCGATCGACGCGCCCGGGCGTCTGGCGGCGGAAGACCCACATGGTCAGCAGCATCATCAGGAACCCGACCACGAAGCCGATGAGCGGCGCCAGCACCATGAAGACGCCGATCTTGACGAGCCCGCTGGCCACCAGCGAGCCGAACCCAGCCTTGACCACCGCGGCGCCGGCGAAGCCGCCGATGAGCGCGTGCGACGACGAGGTCGGCAACCCCCACCACCAGGTGACGAGATCCCAGGCGATGGCGCCGACGAGGCCGGCCAGGATCACCCACTGGTCGACGATGTCGGCGTGCACCACGCCCTTCCCCACGGTGTTGGCCACGTGCACGCCGAAGCCGAAGGCGGCCACGAAGTTGAAGAAGGCCGCCCACACCACCGCCTGCAGCGGGGTCAGCACCCGGGTGGACACGACGGTGGCGATCGAGTTGGCGGCGTCGTGGAAGCCGTTGATGAAGTCGAAGATCAGAGCGACGAGGACGATGAAGACGACGATGGGCAGCACGGGCCGGTCACGCCATCTTGAGGATGATCCCCTCGATCACGTTGACGACGTCCTCACACCGGTCGGTGACCGTCTCCATCGTCTCGTAGATCTCTTTCCACTTGATCACCTCGATGGGATCGCCCTGCTCCTCGAAGAGCGCCGCCAGACTGTCGCGCAGGAGTTGGTCGGCGCTGTTCTCGAGCCGGTTGACCTCCACCGCGTGCTCGTGGAAGCTCGGGTCCATCGTGCGCAGGCACTTGATGGCCCGGTCCATGGCGAGCGTCTGCTGCACGATCACCTCGGACATGGCCCGCGAGGCCGAGGTGGGCTCCTTGATGCGGTACACCACCAGGCGCTCGGCCGCCGCCTCGATGTAGTCGAGCACGTCGTCGAGGCGGGTGGCCAGGTCGTGGATGTCCTCGCGATCGATCGGCGTGATGAACGTGGTGTTCAGCCGCTTCACGACCTCGTGGGTGATCTGATCGCCCTGGTGCTCGACTTCCTTGATCGAGTGGGCCTTGGCGCGGGCGTCGGCGAAGTTGTGGACCATCTCGCGCAGGAGCTGGGCGGCGTGGATGATGTGCTGCGACTGCTGCTCGAACAGGTCGAAGAACAGCACCTCGCGGGGAATGAGCCGGAACATCTGACCGCGAGTGTAACGGAAACGTCACGATTGCGCCAGCGCAGCCCCTAGCTAGAGCTTGCGCAGCGCGAGCGGCGGCAACCTCCACAAGGTTCGGCGGGCCAGCGCCCAGATGGCCGCCAGCGCGTCGGACAGCCCCGGCGCATCGGCGGCCAGGCAGCGGATCAGCGCGCCCCGGCGCGGCAGCCGCGCGGCAGCGCCGATCGCCCCCGCGACGTCCGCCAGCACGCCGGGCAGCGCGGTGACGAAGTCGTCCAGACCGGCCTCGGCCACCACGACCACCGTCGCGAAATACGGCCGCCCCTCCGCGAAGCCCAGCCCGCGCCACCCCTCGCCGCCCTCGAGCACGAACCGGTCGTGGAGCACCAGGCCCCGGGCGTCGCGCACCGTGAGCGCGCTGTCGAGCAGGGCGAACCGCCACGCCTCGCCGCGGGCCACACGCCCGGCGGCGAACGCGTCGATCGCCAGCAGCGTCGCTCCGGCGCCGGCCTCGATCTCGAGCGACTGGCGCAGCGCCGCCCCCGCGGAGGGGATCGTGTGATCGGGCACCCACTCGGCGACCGCGTCCGGGGCCAGGACGAGCCGCACGCGCTGCACGGCCGGCTCGCCGGCGGTGCGATAGACCCGTGTGGCCGACGGCGTCGTGAGGCAGGCGTGGGCGCCAGGTCCCACCTCCACGTCGATCGTGAGCCGGTCGCCGCCCACGACGCCACCGGTCGGATTCAGGAGCGAGACGACGCACGCCGCGTCGTCGAGCGCGACCGGCGCCATGACCTGCAAGGGCAGCGTGAAGCGAGACCCGGCCAGGACGGTGGCGGCGCCGCGTCGCTCGAAGCACAGGTGCAGGGCGCCGTCGCGCCCGACGCGGCGGGCGCCGATCACGCCGGGGTCAGGAGCAGCTCGTGGCGGAGCCAGTCGACGATCGCGCCCACGCCCTCGCCGCTCTTGAGGTTGGTGAACACGAACGGCCGGGTGCCCCGCATGCGCCGGGCGTCGCGCTCCATCACGGCCAGGTCGGCCCCGACGTGGGGCGCCAGGTCGATCTTGTTGATGACGAGCAGGTCCGAGCGCATGATGCCGGGCCCGCCCTTGCGCGGGATCTTCTCGCCCTCGGCGACATCGATCACGTAAATCGTCGCGTCGACCAGCTCGGGGCTGAACGTCGCCGCCAGGTTGTCACCGCCGCTTTCGATGAGCAGCAGGTCGAGGTCTGGAAACGCCCGGGTGAGTGCGTGTACTGCCTCGAGGTTCACCGACGCGTCTTCCCTGATCGCCGTGTGCGGGCAGCCCCCCGTCTCCACGCCCACCACGCGCGCGGCGGGCAGCGCGCCGCGGCGCACGAGGAACTCGGCGTCCTCCTTCGTGTAGATGTCGTTGGTGATCACTGCCATGTCCAGCGCGTCGCGCAATCTCAGGCACAGCGCCTCGGTGAGCGCGGTCTTGCCCGAGCCGACGGGACCGCCCACGCCGACCTTGAGCGGGCGCGGGATCGGCGCGCTCACGAGCGGAACAACCTCGAGTCGAGCGCGGCGTGACGGACCCCGGCCAGCTCCAGGCCCGGGTTGAACGACCACATGTCGCCCGCCGTCGCCGTGGCCGCGGCCGCCGCCAGCCGCGCGATCCGTGGCCGCATCGCGGCGAGCACGCGCTGACCGTCGACCTGGCCGAGGGCGATGAGCCGCAGCCCGGCGCCCACCAGCAACGCCGCTGTGGAGTGCAGGTACGCCGCCGCCACCGCCGCGGGCTCGGCGCCCGCCCGGCCGAGCGCGGCGCCGAACACCGCCGCGTGGTGACCCGGCGCGAGCCCATCGTCGACGGCACGACCGAGGTCGGCGAGCACGGCGTCGCCGCCCAGCGCGATGGCCACGCGCAGCGTCTGCCGGCCCATCTGCCGGCTGGCCGCGCGCGTCTCCGGCACGGCCTTCATCGCCTCCAACCGCTCGTCCAGCGAGACCCACGCGGCCACGTCGCCGGCGGCGGCCAGGCGCACGGCCACCGCTGCCGCCACCGCGTCGCACGGCCCCGCCGAGCCCTCCAGGTGCGCGCCGACGAACGCCTCCAGCCCCGCCCGATCCCGCACGCCCCCCTCCTGCGCGTACGTCTCCAGCCCGAACGAATGCGCGAAGCCGCCAGCCGGAAACAACCCGTCCGCAAACTGCAGCACCGCCAGCCACGCCTCAATCATGCCGATGCCCCTGGCCGAGCGGCACGAACACCGCCCGCGTCCGCTCGAACACCACCCCCAGCCGCCCCAGCAGCTGCTCCATCGCCGCATCATCCGCCACCAGCAACCGCTCCCCCTCCACCCCCACCGCAAAATGCCGATTCCCCACCTCGAACGCAACCCGCAACCCCTCGTCCCTCGACCGCGGCCTCACCGCCAACACCGCCTCCATCGCCCCCTCCACCACCACGTACCACTCCGCATCGACGTGCAACACCTGCCCCGGCGCAAGCACGCTACCGGTCGGCAGCGCCAGCGCCAACTCCCGCCCACCCCGCGTGACCACCCGCCGCCGCCCCCACCGCCTCTCCTCCGCCGTCATGACCACCACATCCCGCTCGAGCCCGACAAGATCCGGCTCGCGCACATGGCCTCGAGATTCAGTGATGATCGTCAGACCAGCAATCAACCCAAACACTCCGCCGTCGAAGCCGCCCCAGGCGTATGCCTCATACGCCGCAGGG
>JBGPZN010000420.1:0-3449 GCA_041493815.1 Methylomirabilia bacterium | reverse complement strand
GGTGCCGATCCAGGCGTTCAGCGTGATCCGGTCCTTGACGCGCCCGCCCAGGAGCGAGTGCACGGGCACGCCGAGGGCCCGGGCCTTCAGGTCGCAGAGCGCCATCTCGACGGCGGCCTTGGCCTCCAGCCGCCCGTCGACGCGTTCGTCCATGACCGACAGGGCCCGGCGGACGTTGAACGGGTCGAGGCCGACCAGGGCCGGTGCCAGCTTCCTGACGGTCTCGTGGATGTCCTCGACCGACAGGCGCGAGTAGCCGGGGGTCGGATCGACGTCCCCCCAGCCCTCCACGCCCTCGCTGGCGACCACGCGCACGAGGACGCTGCGCTGGACGGCGGTGATGCCGTGCACGCCCTTGGCCGGCCGGCGCAGCGGGACCTCCACGATGCAGGGCTCGACCGCGATGATGTGCATGACCGTCACCTCGGGACGCCGGGGTCGATTCTACCCCGCTCTCACGCCCCGGTCCGCAGCGCCAGCAGCCGCTCGAACCCCTTGGTCAGGCAGCGCGTGATCTCGTCGCGGCAGGCCCGGTAGACGTCCTCGCCTTGGCCGACCGGGTCGCCGATGTCGCCCTCTTCTCCGGCCAGCTCGCGCAGTGTCACGATCGGCCGCGGCGCCGCCCCCAGCTCGGCGACGACCAGCTTCTGGTCGGAGGTCATCGTCACCACGACGGCGGCCTCCGCCAGCAGCTCGGGGTGGCGCTTGAGATCGGTGGAGGTGAAGTCGTCCTCGGCCAGGTGGATGCCGATCTCGCGCAGGACGATGCGCGCGTCGAGCGAGGCCAGCATGCCGTCCCGCGCAAACCGGGCCACGCCGGCCGAGCAGACTCGGACGTCACCGAGTCCGCGTTCGGCCAGCATGCGCTCCAGCAACACGTGGGCCATGACGCTACGGCAAGTGTTGGCGTGGCAGATGAGGAGGACGCTGCTCACGCCTCCTCCCACGGCGCCTTCCAGGCCTTCACGCCCTTGCCGAGATCCCGCCACTCGGCGGCCGGCCGCTCGTTGAGCGTCCGCCCGAAGCCGGTGCCCATCGGCGGCTTGAGGTTGCCGCCGATCGTGTCCTTGAACATGGCGCCCACTTCCTCCGGCGTGAGGCGGCGATTGCCCTCCAGCCGCCGCATCGCCTGCGGATGGGACAGCACCGTGTAGCCGTACCCGAACGAGTGGAAGACCTGCCCGTTGACGCCGGCGGCAGCATCGCTCGACAGGTAGACGACCAGGGGCGCCACGTTGTCGGGATCGCGCTCGGTCCCCACGGCCTGCTCGCTCGGCCACTTGCCGGTCGACTCGAACACCTCGCGGCCGCGCGGCGTGGAGTCGATCATGCGGGTGGCGCCGCTCGGCATGATCGCGTTGCAGGTCACGCCGTACTTGGCCATCGCGTTGGCCGTCGACCACGTCAGGCCGATGATGCCGGCCTTGCCGGCGGCGTAGTTGGGCTGGCCGGGCGCGCCGAGCGCCGAGACGGAGGACATGCTGATGATCCGCCCGGCCTTCTGCTCGCGCATGTGGATCGACGCCGCGCGCATCGTGTTGAAGGCGCCCTTGAGGTGGACCGCGATGACCGCGTCCCACTCGGCCTCGGTCATGTTGAAGATCATCCGGTCGCGCAGGATACCGGCCACGTGCACCAGGATGTCGATGCGGCCCCACGCCTTGACGACCTGCTCGACCATCGCGGTGCCCTGGCCGAAGTCGGCCACCGAGCCGTAGTTGGCCTGCGCGGTGCCGGCGTTCTTCTTGATCTCCGTCACCACCTGGTCGGCCGGCCCCTGCTCGCCGCCGCCGCCCTCCAGCGAGGCGCCGAGGTCGTTGACAACCACCTTGGCGCCGGCCGCCGCCAGCGCGATCGCGATGCCGCGTCCGATTCCCCGCCCGGCTCCGGTCACCAGCGCGGTCTTGCCGTCGAGCATGCCCATGCGTTCAGTCCCTCCTTATTTTGATCTACAGGCCAGCGGTGTCGGGGAGCGGCCGGTAGTACGGCTGGCCGGCGCCCGCCCAGGTTTGCACCATCTCGCGGAACCGCGGTCCCATCGGGTCGATCCCGCGCATCGGCATCGTGCCGCGGCGGATCGTGAAGTCGTGCGGCGCCAGCTCGCCGCCGCGCACGAAGTGGCGCTCGGCCGCCTCCGTCCGTCCCTGCGCCCACAGCCACTGGCCCAGGCCGAACTCGGCCCGCGCCTGCTGGTCGGCCTCGCTCGGCAACGGCTGGTGCCGGCGCACGTCCTCGGCGGTCAAGGCCGGCCGCTCACCGCTCACCCACGCGCGCAGCGCGCCCAGGTGGCGCGCCGACTCCAGCCCCGTGATGTGCTTGAACGTGTCGGCGCCGAAGGCGACGTCGTTGGGCCGCACGATACGGCCGCGCTCGTCGATCCAGAAGATGGTCGGCACGTTGACGACGTTGTAGAGATCGGCCAGCACGTGGCGCGTGTCGATCAGCGTGGGATGCGTCGGGCGCGCGGCCTCGATCCACGGCCGCGCGTCGTCGGCCGACTTGTCGAGCGCCACCGTGATCACGGTGAAGCCGCGGTCTTTCAGCTCCTCGGAGAGCGCCTGCCACACCGGCAGGTCGAGACGGCACCCTCACCACGAGGCCCACGCAACCAGCAGCACCTTCTTGCCGCGATGCTCGGACAGCGAGTGCGACCGGCCGGCGAGGTCGGGCAGCGTGAAGTCGGGCGCGTGCTGCGAGGCCAGGGCCTGGGCCCGCTCGCGCGCGGAGGCGCCGAGGCAGGCCGCGCGCTCCTCGACGTCGACGGCCAGTGGCCGGTCGAGCGCGCGCGCGAAGGCGTCGAGCTCGATGCCACCGTCCCGGATCAGCGCACTCTCCTCCGCGATCGGGATGCACATCGCGTCGCTGCACAGCTGGCCGTCGTGGAATTCCCAGCCGAGCGTGTCCTTGAGTGAGCCGGGCTCCAGCAGCACGCGTCCGCCGGCCACGCGAGCCTGGACCTCGACCGCCTGCTCCGCATCGATGAGGGTGAAGGTGCTCATTGCGGTCTCCCCGCCGGATCACCGGGTGAGCCGGCCTTGGCCGCCACCGCGAGATCCTGGCTCTGGTCGCGCAGAATGGTCGGGCTCATGACGATCTCCTCGATCACCGTCCGCGGCGGCAGCGTGACGCAGAGCACGATCGCGCGCGCCACGTCCTCGGCCAGCATCATCGTGGCCCGGGCGGCGGTGTCGGGGTTCAGCGGGCGCTTGTCGAGGATCGGCGTGTCGACCTCGGCCGGCATGATCGTCGTGGCCCGGATACCCTGGTTGCGCAGCGTGTTGTGCACGTGGGCCATGAGGTTGCGCACCCCGGCCTTGGCGGCGCCGTACACGACGCCGCCGATCAGCCCCGCCTTGAGCGCGGCGAGCGAGCTGACGGTGACGATCGTGCCGCCGCCGCGCTCGATAATCCCCGGCAGCACCGCCTGGGTGAGTACGTAGACCGCGGTG
>JBGPZN010000618.1:0-2162 GCA_041493815.1 Methylomirabilia bacterium | reverse complement strand
GGTCGTGCTCGGCATCGTCGGGGCCATGCTCGGCGGCTGGCTGGGGCGCGTGATGGGCCTGTATCGCGAGGGTGAGGCGGCCGGGTTCATCATGGCCGTCGTCGGCGCGATCGTCATCCTCGGCCTCTACCGGCTCGTGCTGCCGGGCCGCCGCCGCATCTGATTTCACGAGGGCACCCCTCGACTCGAGAGGTGCCCTCGCTTCACCTCACAGCACGTGAACGAGAGGTTGTCGAGGTTGGTGCTCCCCACCGCGGCTCACACGCCGTCGATCACCATGGTCTTGGCGTGCAGGAGCGCCGGCGTGTACTCGTAGATCTCGACGCCGGCCCGCAGGAGATCGCCGAACTGCGCGCGGCTGGCCTCGCGCACCAAGTTGTGATCGATCACCGCCGGCACCAGCACGGCCACCCGCCCGCCGCGCCGGACGGTGCGCAGCCTGACGCGGGATCTGCGCCGGCTCGACGCCGCCGCGCGCATGCAGCGCGTGGCGCTGGGGCCATGGCGCGCGCTCCTCGGCGGCGCGGGACGCTGGCGTGTCGTTCGACGGTCGCCTGCGGGCCGCCGTCCAGGACGGCGAGACGGCGGTGACCTGGCGGGTCCGGTCGTGATGAATCGCCTGGGGGTGGATGAGCTGGTGCCGTGCGATGCGCCGTCGCCGGGTGGCGTCCCGTTGCGCGCGCTGCTCGCCGCGATCGCCGCCGCCGCCCACGCCGTGAGCCGGCGCCGCGCGGCTTACCGAGTCGGGGATTCTCGGACTCGGGACACTAGCCGGCCTGGCGCCGGTCGAAGACCACCTTGCGCAGCTCCGGCTCCGGTCCCGACATCGCCTCCGTTCGGGCCAGCCGGGGCAGCGTCACCGGCCGCCCGTCGCGGGCCGAGCGATAGATGGCCTCTACCAGGCGGACGTCCTGCAACCCCTCGATCCCCGACGGCTCCGGCGCGCGGTCCTGCAGGATGCAGCTCGAGAAGTAGGCGAGCTCGGCGGCGAACAGATCGGTCGGCTCGAACACCAGCGTCTCGCGCTCTCCGCGCCGGCTCAGCGCGAGCGTCACCGGCCGGTCGTGGCGGTAGGCGTGGGCGAGCTCGATCGCGCCATCCTCGCCGAGGATCCTCAGTGCCGACGCCGGCTCCTCGCCGAAGCTCGTGTGCAGATGGGCGAGTCGCTCGTCGGGGAAGCGGAGCAGCGCCACCGCGCCCTCGTCGGCGTCGCCACCGTAGCGCCGGCTGGTCCGCGCGGCCATCGCCATGACCTGGGCGGGCTCGCTGCCGAACAGCGTGCGCGCGGCGTGGATGCACGTCACGCCGAGGTCGTACATCGTTCCGCCGCCCAGCCGCCGCTGCAGCCGCGGATCGTCGGCGTCCTCGATGCGGGTGGTGTAGTCGGTGTTGATCGTCTTCGGCACGCCGATGGCGCCACTGCGCACCAGCTCGAGCGCCTTGGCGTGGGCGGGATGGAACTGCAGCCGGTAGGCGAGCATCAGCTTCACGCGGTTGGTCTGGGTGGTGCGGATCATGCGCCGGCACTCGTCGGCCATGACGGCCATCGGGCGCTCGCAGAGCACGTGCACCCCCGCGCGAGCGGCGTCCACCGTGTAGTCGCAGCGCAGCGAGGTGGGCAGGGCGAGGTACACGGCGTCGACGTCCTCGCGCTGCACGCACTGCCGGAACTCGTCGAGCTGGTAGGCGGCGGCGCGGAACGGCTGCCCGGCGACCTGGGCCTGGGCCCGGTCACCGGCCACGATCGCCGCCAGCCGCGAGTTCTCGCCGGCCCGAGCGAAGGCCGGGAACACCGCGTGCTGCGCGAGGTTCCCCAGGCTCACAACCGCGTACCCGATCTGTTTCGCCATTGTCCTGTCCCTTTGCTGTATGGGTTGCCCAGTCGGCGGCACGTACGTGTGAGGACTTTGGCGAGAGAAATTGCAATCCGGGGGCCAGCACTCCGCTCGGGCGCGCGCGGAGACGCCACATCCGGCCGGCCGCTGGCTGCAGCCCTGCCGGTTGGGGCTCCCGAGATTGCAGGCTCAATATCTGGGCCTTGCCGATATATCAACAAGTGAATAGTGTTGGCTCATGCTGGTCGATCGACTCCTCCGCCAGGGAGCGATGACCGAGCTCGTGGGAGCACTGTCCTCGGGACGCACGAGCGTGCTCACGCTCTG
>JBGPZN010000211.1:0-6203 GCA_041493815.1 Methylomirabilia bacterium | reverse complement strand
TCGTGAACGAGCGCACGGCCTCCGCGCGCGTCATCCGCTGCTCGGGTTGCCACCGCGGATCCTGGCCTGTGCGCGGCCGGCGCGTCACCGCCGCGTGGATCCCGTAGAACGGGTTCGGGCTCTCGACGGGGAAGTCGGAGCCGCCAGCGATCGGGACGCCGGTCGCCAGCAGCGAGCGCCAGGCGTAGGCGCCGCGCAGGCGCTCGGGTCCGAGGCGCTCGGCGGCCCACGCCATGTCGGAGGTGCAGTGCGTGGCCTGCATGCTCGGCAGCACGCCGAGCCGCCGGAAGCGCGGGACGTCGGAGTCGGTGAGGATCTGCGCGTGCTCGACCCGCAGGCGGTGATCGGGTCGGGGCGCGCGGGCCAGCGCCCGCTCGAAGGCGTCGAGCACGAGCGTGTTGGCGCGATCGCCGATGGCGTGCACGCACATCTGAAAGCCGAGGGCGCCGGCCTCGAGGGTGAGACGCTCGATCTCCTCGCCCGGCACCAGCACCAGGCCCGTGTTGCCGGGGTCATCGCAGTACGCGTCGTGCAGCGCGGCCCCGCGCGAGCCGAGCGCGCCGTCGGCCAGCAGCTTGAGCGCGCCGACCACGACCCGCCCGTCGCCGAGCGTCTCGGGACCGCGCTGCCGGTAGTGATCCCACGTCGACGCCGAGCGGCCCGCCACGGCGACGTAGTTGCGGAACGGAAAGTCGCCCCGCTCGATCAGGCGCCGGTAGGAGGCCAGCGCGTACAGCTCGGCGCCCATCTCGTGGATGCCGGTGAGGCCCATCGCCAGGCAATCGCCGATGCACTCGCGCACGGCGCGGTCGAACTGCGCGTCGGAGGGCCGCGGCTCCACGTGTTGCAGCAGGCGCTGGGCGGTGTCGATCAGCAGACCGGTCGGCTCACCCCGCGCGTCGCGCGCGACGATGCCGCCGGCCGGATCGCGTGTCGCGCGGTCGATGCCGCCGGCGGCCAGCGCCGCCGAGTTCGCCCACGTCGCGTGGCCGTCGATGCGCACCAGCGCCACCGGGTGATCGGGCGTGGCCCGGTCGAGCGAGACCCGCGTGGGGAACTGGCGGCCCGGCCACAGGTTCTGATCCCAGTTGCGGCCGGTGATCCATTCGCCGCGCGGCCGCGTGGCGGCGAGCTCGCCGATGCGGCGGGCGATCTCGTCTTCCGAGGCGAAGCCGCGAGCGTCGAAGCTCAGCCGCGCCCGGGCCAGGTGCATCAGGTGGCCGTGGGCGTCCACCAGGCCGGGAAGCACGGCGCGACCCTGCAGATCGATCGTCTCCTCGCCCGCGCCGGCGTTGACGTCGCCCCGGCGGCCGGCGAAGGCGATCCGTCCCTCACGCACGAGCAGGGTGTCGACGACCGTGCAGGCCGCGTCCAGCGTGTGGATCCGCCCGTTGGTCAGCAGCATCGCTCGCTCGTCACGGGGGCGGCGGCGCCGTGATCGGGTCGCTCATGGCTCGTCCTCCCGGCCGGGAGTTTACCCCGCCCAGCGGGCGCTCCGATTGCGCCGGAAGCGGATCTACCATACCGGCGTGGCGAGCCTGGTCGGCGGTCTCGAGGCGGGCGGCACCAAGTTCGTCTGCGCGGTGGGCACGGGCCCCGACGACGTCCGCGCGGAGGCGCGATTCGCGACGACGACCCCCGAGGAGACGCTTGGGCGCGCCGCCGCCTTCTTCACCGTGCAGGCGGCCCGATCTCCGCTCGCCGCGCTCGGCATCGCCGGCTTTGGGCCACTCGACCTCGATCCCCGCTCGCCGACGTTCGGCTTCATCACCACCACGCCCAAGCCGGGCTGGCGGCACGTCGATCTGGTCACCCCGCTGCGGCGCGCGCTCGGGGTTCCCGTCGCCCTCGACACCGACGTCAACGGTGCGGCGCTCGCCGAACACCGGTGGGGAAGCGCGCGCGGTGTCGGCACGCTGGTCTACGTGACCGTGGGCAGCGGCATCGGCGGCGGCGCGCTGATCCACGGCCGGCCGGTGCACGGTCTCGTGCATCCGGAGATGGGCCATCTGCGCGTGCCCCACGATCGCGGGCGCGACCCCTTCGCGGGGACGTGTCCTCATCACGGCGATTGCTGGGAGGGGCTGGCGTCGGGGCCGGCACTCGCCGCGCGCTGGCGGGGGGCGCCGGCGACGCTGCCCGACGCCCATCCCGCCTGGGAGCTCGAGGCGCACTACCTCGCGCTGGGCCTCGCCAACGTGATCCTCGTACTCTCGCCCGAGCGCCTCGTGCTCGGCGGCGGCGTCATGACCCGCGCGCCGCTGATGCCGCTGATCCGCCCGAAGCTCGTCGAGGTGCTTGGCGGCTACCTGGACTCACCCGCGCTCGGCGAGAGGATCGACGACTACCTGGTGGCGCCCGCTCTCGGCGATCGTGCCGGCGTGCTGGGAGCCATGGCGCTCGCGCAAGCGGCGGTCGGGTACTCGAGGAGCACCCCGGCCTAAAACCTCCGGCGGCCGCCCAGCGAGCGCTTGCGCAGGCGCAGTGACTTTGGGGTGACCTCGAGCAGCTCGTCCTCGCGGATCCACTCCAGGCACTGCTCGAGGTTCATGGTGCGCGGCGGCGTCAGCTTGATGCCGTCGTCCGACGTGGAGGCGCGCATGTTGGTGAGCTTCTTTTCCTTGGTGATGTTGACGTCGAGGTCGTTGTCGCGCGAGTTCTCGCCGACGATCTGGCTCTCGTAGACCGGCTCGCCGGGCCCGAGGAACATCGTGCCGCGCGCCTGCAGATTGTCGATGGCATAGCCCGTGGTCTTGCCGGTCCGATCAGCGACCAGCGCGCCGCTCTGGCGGTGCGCGATGTCGCCCTGCCAGGCGTCCCAGCCGTCAAAAAGATGGTTGAGCAGGCCCGTGCCACGCGTGTCGGTCAGGAACTCCGTTCGGTATCCAATCAATCCGCGTGACGGAATCCGGTATTCCAGCCGCACTCTTCCCGTGCCGTGGTTGACCATCTTGGTCATGACGCCCTTGCGGGGCGCGACCTTTTGCGTGACGGCGCCAATGAAGTCCTCCGGAATGTCGATGACCAGGTGCTCCATCGGCTCCAGCGTTTGACCCTGCTCGCCCGTGTGGGTGATGATCTCGGGCTTGCCGACCTCGACCTCGTAGCCCTCGCGCCGCATCATCTCGATGAGGATGGCCAGCTGCAGCTCGCCGCGCCCGGAGACCCGGAACGTGTCGGGCGAGTCGGTCTCCTCCACCCGGATGCCGGGGTTGATCTTGCGCTCCTTCATCAGGCGCTCGCGGAGCTGGGGCGAGGTGACGAAGCGGCCCTCCTTGCCGGCGAACGGCGAGATGTTGGACGAGAACAGCATCGACACCGTGGGCTCGTCGATGCGGATCAGCGGCAGCGCCACCGGATTCTCGAGATCGCCGACCGTCTCGCCGATATCGATCGTCTCGATGCCGGCGATCGCGACGATCTCGCCGGCGTTCGCCTCGGGGATCTCGATCCGCTTGAGGCCCTCGTAGCCGTAGAGCACGGTGACCTTGGCCTGCTCGACGGCGCCGTCGCGATGGACCACGCTGACGCGGTCGGCCTGGCGCACGCGCCCGTTGACGATGCGCCCGATGATGAGACGGCCGACATAATCGTCCCAGTCCAGCATTGCCACGCGGAACTGCAGACCCATCGCGGGATCGAACTGCGGCGGCAGCACCGTCGTCAGGATCGTCTCGAAGAGCGGCTCCAGCGTCTGGCCCTCGACCTTGAGGTCGAGCGTGGCCGTGCCGGTCCGCGCGTTGGTGTAGAGCACCGGGAACTCGAGCTGATCCGCGGCGGCGTCGAGGTCGATGAAGAGGTCGTAGACCTCGTCGAGCACCTCGGCCGGGCGGGCGTCCGAGCGGTCGATCTTGTTGATGACGACGATCGGCGGCAGCCCCGCCTCCAGCGCCTTCTTGAGCACGAAGCGGGTCTGCGGCAGCGGCCCCTCGGCGGCGTCGACCAGCAGCAGCACGCCGTCCACCAGCGTGAGCGTGCGCTCGACCTCGGAGCCGAAGTCGGCGTGGCCGGGCGTGTCCACGATGTTGATGTGGACGCCCTTGTAGTTGATGGCCGTGTTCTTGGCCATGATCGTGATGCCCTTCTCGCGCTCCAGGTCCATCGAGTCCATGATTCGCTCGGCGACGGCCTGGTTCTCGCGGAAGAGCCCCGACTGCCACAGCATGGCGTCGACGAGCGTGGTCTTGCCGTGGTCGACGTGGGCGATGATCGCAATATTTCGGATGGTATCGCGCTGCTGCATCACTCCATCGTACCATGCCCGCGCGCGCCGACTTCCGTCTCGGGCCTGACCGACGGCTCTTCGGCCCCGGCCGGCGGGGAGGTAGGCGCGAGCGCGGGGGCTCGCTATAATGCCGCCACGTCCACTCCCCGGAGGTCGTGCGCATGATCCGAGTCCTCAGCGCGCTCATCGGTCTCGTCGTGGTCGCCGCCGCCGTCGCGGTGGCGCAGGACAAGGCGCCGGCGCCGAAGGCGGCCGCCAAGACGCCGACGGCGGTCATCACGCTGGAGAAGGGCGGCGAGATCGTGCTGGAGTTCTGGCCCCAGGACGCGCCCCGGCACGTCGAGAACTTCGTGAAGCTCGCCAACCAGAAGTTCTACGACGGCCAGCGCGTGCACCGCGTCGAGCCCAAGTTCGTCGTCCAGTTCGGCGATCCGCAGTCCAAGGTGCTGCCGATGGACGATCCCAAGATGGGCGGCGGCGGCCCCGGCTACACCATCAAGGCGGAGTTCAACAAGCGGCCCTTCGAGCGCGGCGTGCTCGGCATGGCCCGCACCAACGATCCCGACTCGGCCGGCAGCCAGATCTACATCATGCTCGGCCCCGCCCCCTTCCTGAACGGCAAGTACACCGCCTTCGGCAAGGTCGCCACCGGCCTGGGCGTGGTCGACCAGATCAAGGTCGGCGACCGCGTCAAATCCATCAAAATCGTCCAATGAGGAGACAGCCCTCGTGAAGCAGACGGCGGTCATCACGCTCGGCAACGGCACGCAGATCACGATCGAGTTCTTCCCCGAGGACGCGCCGAAGACGGTCGAGAACTTCGTGACGCTGGCCAGGAAGGGGTTCTACAACGGTCTGAACTTCCACCGCGTCGTCCCCGACTTCGTGGTGCAGGGCGGCTGCCCCAAGGGCGACGGCACCGGCGGCCCCGGCCACCAGGTCAAGGCCGAGTTCAACAAGAACAAGCACGTGCGCGGCTCGGTGGCCATGGCCCGCAGCCAGCACCCGGACTCCGCCGGCAGCCAGTTCTACATCTGCTACGGCGCCACGCCGCACCTCGACAACAACTACACCGTGTTCGGCAAGGTCGTCTCCGGCATGGAGGAGGTCGACCGCATCAAGCAGGGCGATCGCATGACGTCGGTGGTCATCGAGGAGGCCTGAGATGGCTTGGTCGCTGCTGATTCGGGGCGGCACCGTCATCGACGGCAGCGGCGCGCCGGCCCGGACGGCCGACGTCGCCGTCGAGGGCGAGCGCGTCGTGGCCGTGGCCCCGCGGCTCACCGGCCCGGCCGATCGCGTCATCGACGCCACCGGGCACGTGGTGACGCCGGGCTTCGTGGACATGCACTCGCATTCCGACCTCTTCTACTTCGCGTGCCCCTCGGCCGAGTCGAAGATCCGCCAGGGCGTGACGACCGAGGTCGTGGGCATGTGCTCGTTCTCCCAGGCGCCGCTGCGCCCCGACCAGCACGACATCGTGCGGGGCTGGGCCGGCGGCATCGGCGCCAGCCTCGACCTGCGCTGGGAGACCTTCGGGCAGTACCTCGACGCGCTCCGGGCCATGCGCCCGTCGGTGAACGTCGCGCACTTCGTCGGCCACGGCGCCCTCCGCATCGCCGCCATGGGCTTCGAGGCCCGCCCGGCCGGGCCAGACGACCTCAAGGGCATGCAGCGGCTGCTCGGCGAGGCCATGGACGCCGGCGCCTTCGGCTTCTCCACCGGCCTCGTCTACGCGCCCAGCGCGTACTCGAACACCGAGGAGCTGATCGCGCTCGCGAAGTCGATGGCCTCCCGCGGCGGCTACTACTTCTCGCACATCCGCGGCGAGTCCTCGATGCTGCTGGACTCCATCAACGAGGCCATCCGCATCGGCGAAGAGGCCGGCGTGGGCGTGCAGGTCTCCCACGTGAAGGCCTCCGGCAAGGAGAACTGGCCGAAGATCGACGCCGCGCTCCGACTCTTCGAGACGGCGCGG
>JBGPZN010000407.1:0-3589 GCA_041493815.1 Methylomirabilia bacterium | reverse complement strand
TGACGTTCGTGGGCTTCGGCGTCAGCATCCCGTCGGCGCCGGGGTACGTCGGCGTGTGGCACGCCGCGTCGGTGCTGGCGCTGTCGATGTTCGGCGTGAGCCAGGCGACGGCGCTGGGCTACGCGCTGCTCTATCACGCCAGCCAGTTCGTGCCGATCACGCTGATCGGCTGGCTGTTTCTCGTGCGCGAGCACGTGACGCTGGGCGAGGCCACGCGCGCCCGCCCGGTGGAGCGGCCGGTCGCATGAGGCTGGCCGATCGCTTCAGCGCGACCGGGGACGTGCTGTTCCGATGGCGGAGCTGGCTGCCGCTGCTGCTGCTGCCGCTCTTCCTCGCCACCTTCCCCGGCCTCGGCTACCCCGGCGGCTCGCATCGTCTCGAGCTCGTGTGGGAGCTGGCCTGCTTCAGCGTGTCGGCGCTCGGCGTGGCCGTGCGGCTGCTCACCACCGGCACCGCGCCGCGCGGCACCTCCGGCCGCAACACGCGCGAGCAGAAGGCCACCGTGCTCAACACGACCGGCCCCTACTCCCTCGTGCGCCACCCGCTCTACCTCGGCAACTACCTCATCGCTCTCGGGATGTCGCTGTTCACGCGCGCGTGGTTCCTGCCGATCATCGTCTCGCTGGCCGCGCTCCTGTACTACGAGCGCATCGCCGCCCGCGAGG
Source organism: Methylomirabilia bacterium (assembly GCA_041493815.1). Lineage (GTDB taxonomy): Bacteria > Methylomirabilota > Methylomirabilia > Rokubacteriales > CSP1-6 > AR5. Next base: position 2,924 of record JBGPZN010000407.1, on the reverse strand, counting down.
AGCAGTTCCTGGAATCGCGCTTCGGCGACGCCTTCCGCGAGTGGGCGGCGCGCGTCCCCGCCGTGCTCCCCCGTCCGTCGGCGTGGCGGCCGCCGGCGCTGCCGTTCAGCTGGACCCGGGCCCTCGATCGGGAGTTCTACGCGGTCGGCGAGCTGACGGTGGCGTTCTTCGTCCTCGACACCCTGGAGGACTGGGCGGTGCACGGCGGGCTCACGCTCGATCCGGTGTGGACGACCGTCGGCGCGGCCGGCGCGCTCTTCTTCGCCGGCATGTGGGTCCGCAAGAAGCGCCGGCGCCGCCCGTCGCACCGCTGAGCGCGCCGTCCCGCCGGCGTCTTGCCGCGTCCGGGCGGCGTGATAGGATGCGTGGGCTATGGCGCTCATCGTTCAGAAATACGGTGGGTCGTCGGTCGCGGACGCCGAGAAGATCAAGAGCGTCGCCCGCCGCGTGGCCGAGAGCGCCACCGATCACCAGATCGTCGTCGTGGTCTCCGCCATGGGCAAGACCACCGACGGGCTGCTCGGCCTCGCCCGCCAGATCGCCGCCGCGCCCGACCCGCGCGAGATGGACATGTTGCTGGCCACCGGCGAGCAGGTCACCATCGCGCTGCTGGCGGTGGCCCTGCAGGCGCTCGGCTTCAAGGCGCGCTCGCTCACCGGCGCTCAGGCCGGCCTCCGCACCGACCGCGCCCACACCCAGGCCCGCATCATCCGGATCACCGCCGAGCGGGTGCGGGCCACGCTCGACACCGGCGCCGTCGCGGTGGTGGCGGGCTTTCAGGGGACGAGCGATCAGGACGAGATCACCACGCTCGGCCGCGGCGGCTCCGACCTGACCGCGGTGGCGCTGGCCGCCGCGCTCAAGGCCGACGTCTGCGAGATCTACACCGACGTGGACGGCGTCTATACCGCCGATCCCAACGTCGTCCCCGACGCGCGCAAGCTGCCGCGGGTGGCCTACGACGAGATGCTCGAGATGGCCAGCCTCGGCGCCAAGGTGCTGCAGGCGCGCTCGGTGGAGTTCGCCAAGAAGTACGGGGTCACGGTCCACGTGCGGTCGGCGTTCAAGCGCGACCCCGGCACCATCGTCACCCGGGAGGAGAGCGGGATGGAGGACGTGGTGGTCACCGGCATCACGCACGATCGCAGCCAGGCGAAGATCTCGCTGCTGCGCGTGCCGGACCGGCCGGGCATCGCCGCCCAGGTCTTCGGCGCGCTCGGGGCCAAGCACATCGTGCTGGACATGATCGTGCAGAACATCAGCCGGGACGGCTACACGGACATCTCGTTCACCGTGCCCCGCGGGGACTCCGCCCCCGCCACCGCGGTCCTGGAGGAGGTCGCCCGGGCCATCGGCGCCGAGGGCGTCGTGCACGACGAGCGGGTGGCGAAGATCTCGATCGTCGGGGTCGGCATGCGCAGCCACTCCGGCGTGGCGGCCCGGATGTTCGGGGCGCTCTCGCGCGAAGGCATCAACATCCAGATGATCTCCACCTCGGAGATCGCCACCTCCTGCGTCATCGAGGACAAATACGCCGAGCTCGCGGTGCGGGCGCTGCACGACGCCTTCGAGCTCGGTCGAGAAGGGGTTCGTCCATGATCACGGGCAAGGCCGCGGTCTTCTTCGGGCCCGGCAAGCCGTTCGAGATCCGCGAGGTCACGCTGCCGGAGGTGGAGCCGGAGGCGGTGGTGATCCGCGTGTCACTCGCCAACGTGTGCGGCTCCGACCTGCACTTCTGGCGAGGCGACGCGCCGCTGCGGCTGCCCCCGGACGGCTGGATCTTCGGTCACGAGATGATGGGCCGCGTGGCGCGGCTGGGGGCGAAGGTCAAGACCGATTCGCTCGGCCGCGCGCTGAGGGAAGGCGACCGCGTCGCCTACACCTACTTCTATCCGTGCGGCCGCTGCTACGTCTGCCTCAACAAGGAACCGGCGAACTGCCCGGCCAAGATCGAGCGGCCGCGCGGGCCGAGCGAGTTCCCGCACTTCAACGGCGCCTTCGCCGAGTACTACTACCTGCGCCCGGGCGGCCACATCTTCAAGGTGCCCGACGAATTGCCCGACGCGCTGGTGTCGCCGGTGAACTGCGCGCTGTCCCAGGTGATCTTCGGTCTGCAGCAGGCCGGACTCCGCTTCGGCGACAGCGTGGTCATCCAGGGCGCGGGCGGCCTCGGCACCCAGGCGGCGGCGGTCGCCAAGGACATGGGCGCGGCCACCGTGATCGTGATCGACCAGATCCCGGGACGGCTGGAGCTGGCCCGGGCCTTCGGCGCGGATGACACGATCAACATCAAGGAAGTGACCGAACGGAAGGATCGGGTCAACTACGTCCGCAAATTGACGGGAGGCGCCGGCGCCGATGTTGTGTGCGACTTCGTCGGCTTTCCCCAGGTCATCCCCGAGGGCATCGAGATGCTGCGGGCCGGCGGGACCTATCTGGAGATCGGCACCATCAGCCGCGGCGCCAAGGTCGAGCTGGAGCCGGCCCAGCTCGTGTGGGGCGCCAAGAAGATCATCGGCGTGATCATGTACGACGCGATGGTGATCCCGCGCGCGCTCGACTTCCTCGTGCGCAACCGCACGCGGTGGCCGTTCGAACGGCTCGTCTCCCACACGTATCCCCTCGAGCACATCAACCAGGCGTTCGCCGACTCCGAGTGGCACGGGCGGGAGACGACCACCATCACGCGGGCGGCGTTGGTGCCATGAGAGACGTGCGCAAGCGTCTCGAACGGGAACGACAGGCGGCGGCGACCCGGCTGCGCCAGATGGGCGGCTCGATCGCGCTGGAGGAGACGACGACTCCGGCCGACAGCGTGTGGGACGAGGCCGATCACATCCAGGCCAGCGAGCAGCGCGAGATGGGGCTGATGAGCCGCGAGCGGCTCGTCGAGCGCATCGAGCGGCTGACCGCCGCCCTCAAGC
>JBGPZN010000237.1:0-5653 GCA_041493815.1 Methylomirabilia bacterium | reverse complement strand
GGCGCGCGAGGCCGGGTTCACCATCACGCTCACGCCCAAGGAGTTCGCCTCCTCGCTCAAGGACAACGAGGACGGCAAGCATCAGGCGTTCCTCATCGGCTGGAGCGGGCGCGTCGACCCCGACCACAACCTCCACCAGTTCCACACATGCGGGGGGAGCCTCAACGAGACGGGCGCCTGCGACGAGAAGATCGATGGCGTGCTGAACAAGGCGCGCGAAGTCTCGGACATCGGCCAGCGCACGGCGCTCTATCGCGAGGCGAACGACCAGCTCCTGGCGCGCCGGAACATCGTGTACTTCTATTTCCAGAACTACATCACCGCGTACCCCAAGAACCTGAAGGGCTACAAGGCCGTGCCCGACGGGCTGATCCGCATCAAGGGGACGAGCTGGCAGTAGGCGGGTGGTCGAGTTCCTCGTCCGCCGCGGGTTCATCTCGGCGGTCACGCTCGTCCTCATCAGCGTGATCGTCTTCACGGGCGTGCGGATGATCCCGGGCGATCCGGCTCGCGTCCTGGGCGGGACCGACGCCGACCCGGCCGGGATGGAGGAGATCCGGCAGAAGTACGGCCTGAACGATCCGATCGCGGTGCAGTACTTCCGCTGGGTCGGCCTCGCCCTGCGCGGCGACCTCGGCGAGTCGATCCGCACGCGCCAGTCGGTGGCGTGGACGGTCGCCGTGAAGCTGCCCATCACGGTGGAGCTGGCCGGCCTGGCGCTCCTGGTCGCGCTGGCGCTGGCGATCCCGGCCGGCGTCGTCGCGGCCGTGCGGCGCAACACCACGTGGGACGTGGTGGCCAGCGCCGTGTCGTTGTGCGGTGTATCCATCCCCAACTTCTGGCTCGGGATCATGCTGATCCTGCTCGTCTCGGTGCGCCTGGGCTGGCTGCCGGCCTCGGGCTTCGTCCCGCTCGTCGAGGACCCCGTCGCCAACCTCAAGCGGATGATCATGCCCGCGCTCGTGCTCGGCACCGCCCTGGCCGCGGTGCTCATGCGGCAGACGCGCAACGCGATGATCGAGATCCTCTCCGCGGACTACATCCGCACCGCTCGCAGCAAGGGGCTGGCCGGCTTCGCAGTGGTCGTCCGCCACGCGCTCCGCAACGGGCTCATCCCGGTCGTCACGGTCCTCGGCCTGCAGATGGGCGCGTTGATGAGCGGCGCCGTCATCACCGAGTCGATCTTCGTGGTGCCGGGCTTCGGGCGGCTGATCGTGGAGGCGGTGTTCACACGCGACTATCCGGTCGTGCAGGGCGTGGTGCTCATCACCGCGTCGTCCTACGTCCTCATCAATCTCCTGGTGGACGTCTCCTACACCGTCCTCAACCCGCGCATCCGCATCCGGGGCACCGCCGATGGCGGGTAACGCCGCCAGCCCGGCCTACCCGCTGCCGCTGGCGGCCGGGGCGGCGGCGCCGCGCTCGAGCCTGCTGCAGCGCGCGTGGCGCGTCGCCCGGCGCCGCCCCGCCGCGCTCGTGGGCGCCGCCGTCGTCGCGCTGTTCGTCGTCATGGCGCTCGGCGCGCCGTGGATCGTCACCGCCGATCCCGTGCGCACCGACTGGAGCCAGATTCGTAAGGCGCCGTCGTGGGCGCATCCCTTCGGCACCGACGATCTCGGCCGCGACGGCTTCTCGCGCGTGGTGTGGGGCGCCCGCATCTCGATGCAGGCCGGCGTGTTCTCGATCCTGCTGGCGGTGGCAATCGGCGTGCCGACCGGGCTCGTGGCCGGCTACTACCGCGGCGCGCTGGACCAGCTCATCATGCGGGTCACCGACGCCTGGCTCGCCTTCCCGTTCCTGATCCTGGCCATCGGCCTCGTCACCATCCTCGGGCCCTCCCTCACCAACGCCACGCTGGCCATCGGGCTCGGCGCCACCCCGACGTACATCCGCCTCACGCGCGGCCTCGTGCTCTCCACCAAGGAGGAGGACTACGTGCACGGCGCCCGCGCGCTCGGCGCCGGCGACGTGCGCGTGATGGGGCACCACATCCTGCCGAACATCGTGAGCGCGATCCTGGTGCAGGCCACCGTGGCGATTCCCACCGCGATCATCGCCGAGGCTGTGCTGTCGTTCCTCGGCCTCGGCGTGCAGCCGCCGGCGCCGTCGTGGGGCACCATGCTCAACGCCGCCCAGCAATTCCTCGAGCAGGCGCCGTGGATGGCGTACTGGCCGGGGCTGGCGATCTTCCTGCTGGCGCTGTCGTTCAACCTCGCGGGCGACGGCCTGCGCGACGTGCTGGATCCGCGCGACTACTGACAAGAGGGTACCGCCATGTGGCGCCTCGTATACCGAACCGTCGGCCGGTACCAGGAGCTGGGCCTCGCCGTCACCTTTCTCGCCATGGCGGGATACGAGGCGGTGGAGATGTGGATGCTCGAGGGGCCGGGCGCGAGCCCGCTCGGCCTGTCCATCCACGCCCTGCAGGTGGCCCTCATCCTGGCCGCCACCACCGTGGCCTTCCGCGCCTGGCGACGCAAGACGGCGCACGAGGAAGCCCTCGCGCGTCTGGTCGAGCGCGTCGTCTTCGCCAAGGACGAAGAGCGTCGGCGCATCGCGTACGAGCTGCACGACGGCATCTCGCCGCTCATCGTGAGCGCGCAGCAGCACCTCGACACCAGCCGCGACCTGTGGACGCTCGATCCCACCCGGGCCCGGACGCAGCTCGACACCGGCGTCGCGCGCCTCGACCTGGCGATCGTCGAGATGCGGCGCGTGCTGAGCGCCCTGCAGCCCTCGGTGGTGGCGGCGCGGGGCCTCGGCCCGGCGGCGCGGCAGAGCCTCGAGGAGACGGCGACCGAGGCGGGATGGGCCGTCGCCTTCCACGAGGACCTCGGCGACGCGCGCCTGCCCGCCGCCGTCGAGACGGCGGCGTTCCGCATCCTGCAGGAGGCGCTCGCCAACGTCCGCCGGCACGCCCGCACGGAACGCGTGGAGGTCGAGCTGCGGCGCCGCGCCGACTGGCTCTACCTCGACGTGCGCGACTACGGCGTCGGGCTTGGGGCCGACGAGGGCCGCGGGGGCCGCGGCCTCGGCCTGCTCAGCATGCAGGAGCGCGCCGATCTCGTCGGCGGCACCTGCGCGATCGAGAACGCCGCGGACCGGGGAACGCGGGTGCGGGTGCAGCTGCCGCTGCGGCCGGCCGGCGGATCCCGGGCGGCCGCGTCGTGACGATCCGCACGCTCGTGGTCGACGACCACCCCGTGGTCCGCGAGGGGCTGCGCAGCATGCTCACCGCCAGCGCGGTCGACGTCGTCGGCGAGGCGTCCACCGCGGCGGAGGCCGTCCGCCTCAGCCGCGAGGCGGCGCCCGACGTCGTCCTGCTCGACATGAGCCTGCCCGACCTCGACGGGTTGAGCGCGCTCCGCCGGATCAAGCAGGCGCGGCCCGACGTCGGCGTGCTCGTGCTCACGATGCACGACGATCCCGCGCTCGTCCGCGGGGCCGTGCAGGCCGGCGCCGCCGGGTACCTGCTCAAGGGCGTGAGCCGACAAGAGCTCCTGGCGGCGCTGCAGGCGGTCCACCACGGCGAGGCGGTGATCGACCCCGCGCTGCTCCGGGCGCTCACCCGCGAGGCGCCCGACCGTCCGTCGGCCGGCGCGGGCCCCGTCGGCCCCGAGCCGCTGACGCCCATCGAGCACGACGTCCTGCAGTTGATCGCCGCCGGACTGACGAACCGGGAGATCGCCGGGCGGATGCGCTGGAGCGTGGCCTCGTCGAAGAAATACGTGCAGCGCGTCCTGGCCAAGCTCGCGGTGTCCGATCGCACACAGGCCGCCGTGGTGGCGCTGCGCCGGGGCCTCCTTCCGGAGCGGTAGCCAGGCATGCGTGCGGCGCTCGTCCCGGCCCTCGCCGGCGTGGGTCTCGCCGTGGCCGCGCTCGCCGCGGCCCAGGAGCGGCCGGGGAATCCCCTCGACGAGGTGATCCAGCTCCCCACGGTGCGGGTTCTGGCGCCGGCCCGACTGCCCGGCGAGCCGCTGCCCCTGGACCACGTCCCCGGCAGCGTGCAGATCATCTCCGGCGAGACGCTCCGCGGCCGGGGCGTCACCGTGCAGGATGCGCTCGTCGGCCTGCCCGGTGTCACCCTCGGCGACGAGCAGGGCAACCGCGCACAGCCCGACGTGACCTTCCGCGGCTTCCAGGCGACCTCGGTGACCGGCGTACCGCAGGGGATCAGCGTCTTCGTCGACGGTGTCCGCGTGAACGAGCCGACCGTCGAGGAAGTGAACTTCGACCTCATCCCGCTCGACGACGTCGAGCGTATCGAGCTGATCCGGGGACCGTCGGTCCTCTTCGGACGCAACACGCTGGGCGGCAGCCTCAACATCCTGACCCGCCGGGGCGGCGACACCCACGAGGTCGTGCCCGAGCTCGAGTTCGGCAGCTTCGGCCGCCAGAAGTACCGCCTGCGCGCCAGCGGGCCGGCCGGCCCCTTCGACTACTACGTGGCCGGCACCTACAGCGAGGAGGACGGCTGGCGCGACGTCTCGGCGGTGCGGCTCGGCCGTCTCTTCGCCAAGCTCGGCCTCTCCCTCGGCGACACCGACGCCACCCTGTCCTTCCAGCGCGCCCAGAACCGGATCGAGCAACCCGGCTCGCTGCCGCTCAGCGACCTCCGGCGCGATCGGAGGCAGAACTTCACCGGCGGCGACTTCTTCGCGCCGCTGCTCAACCAGGTCACGCTCAACGTGCATCAGACCGTGGCCGAGCACGCCCGCGTGAGCGTCAACGGCGTCGCCCGCACGCTGGACGCCGAGCAGTTCAACGTCAACCTGCTCGGCGCCGACACCCGCTCGTTCACGCGCACGACCACGGCCGGCGGCACGGTGCAGCTCGACTACGACGGGCGGGTGCTCGACCGCGCCAATCGCCTGACGCTGGGGGTGGACTACGTCCACCACGACGTCGGTGTGAAGGTGCTGGAGGAAGAGAGCGGGGTGGCGTCGCTCGACAGCAAGGTCCACGACGATCAGCACGCCTTCGCAATCTACGCCCAGGACAGCCTCGACCTCGCCCGGGACCTGCTCCGTCCCGGTGACGTCCTCGTGCTCACCACCGCGGCCCGCTGGGATTGGCTCCGTCACCACATCGGCGATTTCGGCCCGGGGAACGGGCCGCGCGTGGGGGGCACCAGCACGTTCAACCGCGTGAACCCGCGATTCGGCGTGAACTACAATCCCACCAAGGCGGCCAGCCTCTACTTCACCTTCGCCCAGGGATTCCGGGCGCCGGCGTTCCTGGAGCTGACGTGCGCCAGCCCGGGAACCGTCTGCCCCGGGCTGCAGGCCGGCGTGGCCCCCGACCCTCCGCTCAAGGCCGTGAAGGCCAATCACTACGAGATCGGCGCGCGTGTGTCGCCGCGCCCGTGGCTGGGGCTGGAATTTGCGGCGTATCGCACCGACCTGCGCGACGACATCTTCTCGGTCTCACCCACCGGCACCACCGGGCTCTTCTTCCAGAACGTCGGCGCGACGCGCCGCCAGGGCCTCGAGCTCGCGGCCGACGCGCACGTCGACAGGCGCTGGGACCTGCGTCTCAGCTACACGTACACCGAGGCCACGTTCCTCGACGACGTCGACCTCGCCACGCCCCGGCTCACGCCCGGCTGCGTCGCCTCGCCCTGCATTCAGCACGTCCGGGCCGGCAGCAATCT
>JBGPZN010000545.1:0-2518 GCA_041493815.1 Methylomirabilia bacterium | reverse complement strand
CTCGTGATGAGGAGAATCCGATGAGCGAATACCTCGATCCGACCGACTCCGTCGCCGTTCCCCGCGCGACCGCGCCCCGGCCGTCGAGTCTCGACGGCAAGGTGGTGACCCTGCTCGACATCTCCAAGGCCAAGGGCGATCACCTCCTCGATCGCCTCGAGGAGCTGCTCCGCGAGCGCACCGGCGTGAAGGCCATCGTGCGCAAGAAGAAGCCGACGTTCGCGCGACCGGCGCCCGATCCGCTGCGGCAGGAGATCGTCGGCGCCACCGACGTGCTCATCGAGGCCCTCGCCGATTGAGGGTCCTGCACAACGTGCAGTGTGCACGACGGCGTGTTCTTCGAGGATCACGGCATTCCCACGGCGACGGTCATCTCCACCGAGTTCGTCCGGGCGGCGGCCGCCCAGGCCCAGGCGCTGGGGGCCACGGCCTACAAGACCGTCGTGGTCGCGCACCCCATCCAGCCGCTGACCCGTGAGGAGGTCCGGGCGCTGGCCGACAAGGCCTTCGACGAGATCCTGGCGAGGCTGACGCAATAGCCCGCGCGGGCGGAGGATCGGGTTCGTGAGCGTCGTGACCCCGCCGCACCAGGACGTGCTCACGGCCATCGGCGTCAGCATCGTCGCCGCCGCGGTCTTCGCGCTGATCGCCCGGGGCGTCCGCCAGCCGCTGATCCTCGGCTACATCCTCGCCGGGGCGGCGCTGGGACCGAACCTCGGTCTCGGCCTGGTCACCGACGAGGCGAGCATCGAGCTGATCTCCGAGATGGGGTTGATCTTCCTGCTCTTCATCATCGGGCTCGAGATCAACGTGCCGGCGCTGGCCCAGGCCGGCCGCACTATCTTAGTAACCGGGCTGCTGCAGTTCCCCCTGTGCGTGGCGCTCGCCTGGTGGGCGCTGAGCGGCCTCACCGACGGCGGTGGCCGCTTCGACCGGCTCTACCTGGCGGTGGCGGTGAGCCTGTCGTCCACGCTCATCGTGGTGAAGCTGCTCTTCGACAAGTTCGAGATGGGCACCCTGGCCGGGCGCATCACGCTCGGCGTGCTGGTCTTCCAGGACCTGTGGGCGATCGTGTTCCTGGCCCTGCAGCCCAGCCTGGACTTGCTGCGGCCGGCGCCCCTGCTCGGCTCGCTGGCGGCCGGCGCGACGCTGGTGGCCGCGGCCGCCGTGCTCTCACGCTTCGTGCTCCCGGGGCTCTTCCGGACGGTCGCGCGCTCCTACGAGCTGCTGCTGGTCACCGCGGTCGCGTGGTGCTTCCTGGTGAGCGGCACCGCCGGCGCGCTCGGGCTCTCGCGCGAGATGGGCGCCCTCATCGCCGGGATGGTGATCGCCGCCTTCCCGTACGGGACCGAGGTCATCACGCGGCTGTCCGGCATCCGCGACTTCTTCGTGACGCTGTTCTTCGTCGCGCTCGGCCTCAAGGTGCCGGCGCCGTCGCGGCACCTGCTGCTGCTGGCCGCGCTGGCGGCGCTCTTCGTCATCGCCAGTCGGCTGGTGGCGATGCTGCCGATCTTCGCGGCCGTGCGGCTCGACACGCGCACCGCCGGCGTGGTGGCCATCAACCTGGCCCAGATCAGCGAGTTCTCGCTCGTGATCGTCTCGCTGGGGCTGGCGCTCGGCCACGTGAGCCAGTCGCTGGCCTCGCTGGTGCTCTACACGCTGCTCCTCACCGCGATCATCTCGACGTACGCCATCCGCTGGAACCACAGCCTCGCCACCGGGCTGGCCCGCGCGCTCGAGGCCACCGGCGTCCGGCGCTGGCTGGGCAGTCGGGGGGCGGCGCCGGGATCAGCGTCGGGGTCGACCGACCCGCACGACATCTTCTTGCTGGGCGTCTCTCGCGAGGGTCTGGCGTTCCTGCGGCACCTCGAGCGCGAGCACCCGGCGATGAAGCAGCGGATCGTCGCGGTCGACTTCAACCCGGAGACGCTGGAACAGCTGCAGGCCGACGGCGTGGAATGCCACTACGGCGACGTGAGCAGCCCCGAGACGCTGCGTCACGCCGGGATCGAGAACGCGCGGGTCGTGGTGTCGAGCATCTCCGACTGGTTCCTGCAGGGGACCGACAACTTACGATTGCTGCGCCAGGTGCGCCGGCTGGTGCCTCCGGCGCGGACCATCGTGACGGCCGACACCCGGGTGGCGGCGGAGCGGCTCTACGCCGAGGGCGCCGACTACGTGCTCATCCCGCCCATGCTGGCGGCCGAGCACCTCTACGGCCTGCTGCTGGAGCCCACGCCGGAGGCGCTCGGCTCGGCGCGACAGCGGCAGACCGTGGCGATGACGTCAGGCCGACCGCCGAGTGAAGTCGAATCGGAGCGGCGCGACTAGGCCTCAGGTCATCGGCTCACAGTCGGCGCGCCTGGGCCCGCCCCGCTTCATCGCGCCACCCTTCACGGCGTCGCCCCGCCGCCTCGCCAGCGACAGATCCTTCACGGTGCTCGTCCGCTTCCGCTTCGCGCCACCGGTCTTCTTGCCGCGCTTCGTCGCCATGATGGCCCTCCTCGCTCAGGTTTCG
>JBGPZN010000060.1:0-11233 GCA_041493815.1 Methylomirabilia bacterium | reverse complement strand
GATGGCGATGGTCGGGCCGGCGCCCGTCTGCAGCGTGGCCCTGAACGCGGTCGCCACGCCGGCCACGCCGCGCTCGACCTCGAAGCCCTGGCCGGCCAGGAAGTCCGCGAGCCAGCCGGCGGCCTTGACCTCCTGGTAGGCGAGCTCGGGGTTGTCGTGGATCTTGCGCGACAGCGTTTCCAGGTCGTCGGCGAGGCGGTCGACCGCCTGACCGATCAGGTCTTTGACGATGCTCATGAATGTCCCTCGCGGATCGTGATGGAGGTCGCCCGGCGGGCGAACTATATCACCGGAGCGAGGACACCACGGGCGGCTGGAGCCCTTCGGTCGTGGTCCCGAGCGACGGCATCTACTCGTCAGGTGTCCCGGTGACACCGCGGCACACATTCCGGCACTCATGGGTGGTCAGCCTAATGCTCCAAGTCCTTGTTTTAACGGCGCAACGGGGTTGGTCAGAGGGTTGCACAAGGACCCAGTGCGGCTCCCGCACCCACGAGCGCGCGGCATCCCTCGTGGGCGTCTGGCACGAGCCGTCTCTCACTGGAGAGTCAAATGCCCAAGACAATCAGCTTCATTGTTGCTCTCGTGCTCGCGCTGGCGGTTGTCACGCCCGCGCTGGCGCATCAGTCGTCGTACAACGGCCCGATCGTGTTGGAGAGCGCGCATCCGGATCTCGCGCAAGGCATCCTGACCCTGCGCGGCCATTTCGGCCTGCGTGCGCTCATGGTGTGGATGGGCGATGATCGGCTCGACGTCGTGAAACACAAGACCGACGAGCTCGTCGTCCTGCTGCCGAACCAGATCGTGCCGGGCACCTATGAGGTCATCGTGGCGCGCAGCCGCCTGACGAACCAGTACGACTCGATGTCGGTGGCCATCGTCCAGTACGGTAGCGGTGGTGGCAACGGCACGCCGGGTCAGCGGGGCGCCGCTGGTCCGCAGGGTCCTGCTGGTCCGCAGGGTCCCTCGGGAGCGCCGGGCGCTGCTGGCGCCCAGGGTTCGGCCGGGCCCGCAGGTCCCGCCGGGTCTGCTGGTTCCCCGGGAGCGCAGGGCGGACCAGGTCCGGTCGGTCCACAGGGGCCGGCGGGCGTGAGCGGCTACGTGACGACCCTGAGCAATCTGACGCAACTGACCGTTGCCAACTTTGGCCTCGTGACGTTGACGAGTGACTGCCCGGCGGGGACTCGCGTATTCTCGGCATTCATCTTCACGGAGGTGTCCGGCTCGCGCCGGCCGCTCCAGCTGCCGGTGACGGGATATCCAAGCGGCCCCGGGCAGTGGAGCTTCGTCGTGCAGAATACGGGCAACTTCGTGTACGCGGTCGATATCCGCCACGGCGCCGTCTGCGCCGCCGCCTACTAGCGCAACCCGCTGAGCCGGGGGGGCCCGTCCGCCCCCTCCGGCCCTCGCCTCACTCCCGGTAGCGATCCGCCAGCGCCATCTGGTCGGTGGCGCCGATCAGCGTGTTGAACTCGGCGAACGGCACGTAGCGCTCGGCCAGCGACTGGACCTCGCCCCGCGCGCGCAGCTCCGCGAGGAACCCGGCCATCGCCTTCGTCGCGACCAGCAAGGTGTCGACCGGCAGGATGATGATCGCGTAGCCGAGCGCGCGCAGGCGCGGGAACGGCAGCAGCGGCGAGCGGCCGCCCGCGGCGTAGTTGTAGAGCAGCGGCACGTCGAACGTGTGCGCCACCCGCTCGACCTGGGCCTCGTCGCGCGGCGCCTCCACGAAGAGCACGTCGGCCCCGGCTCGCACGGCCGCCTCGCCGCGTCGCAGCGCCTCGTCGAAGCCCACGGCGGAGATCGCGTCGGTGCGCGCGATGATCAGCAGATCCGGATCGCGGCGCGCCTCGGCCGCCGCCCGGATCTTGCCCGCGAACTCGCCGAGGGGAACGATCTGGTGCCCGCTGAGATGCCCACAGCGCTTCGGCGCCACCTGGTCCTCGATGTGGAGCGCCGCCACCCCGGCCGCCTCGTAAGCGTGGACCGTGCGGCGCACGCCCAGCGCGTTGCCGTAGCCGGTGTCGGCGTCGGCGATGAGCGGGATCGACACGGCCGCGGCCAGGTTGCGCGCGTGATCGGCCATCTCGGCCAGGCCCGCGTACCCGAGGTCGGGCAAGCCCAGCCGCGACGCCGACGTCCCGAAGCCGGTCATGTAGACCGCGGGAAACCCCGCGCGCTCGACCAGCCGTACCGACACGCCGTCGTAGGCGCCCGGCACCACCAGCCCGTTCTTCTCGGCGACGAGACGGCGCAGCGTGGCGCGCACGCTCATGCGGCTTCTCCTCTGGCGCGCGCGATGCGGCGATCGAGCGCGGGGTGTGAGTAGAGCAGCAGCTCCTTGAGTCGGTGCGGCCGGCGCTCGGCCAGGTTGAGGCTGCCGAGACGCTCCATGGCGCCGATGAACGCGGCCGGGTCGCGCGTCAGCGCCAGCGCGAAGTCGTCGGCCTGGCGCTCGATCCGGCGCGAGAACCCGTTGGCGAGGGGCATCTGGATCGCGCCCACCAGCATGAACACCAGCGCCAGCCACGGCAGCCCGGCCGGATCGGCGGGGCCGGCGAGGCCCCAGAGCCGGACGCCGACGTCGAGCAGCGTGCCCGCCAGGGCGAACGTGACGAGCGTGAGGAGCCCCTGCACGACGAGCCCGCGGCGGAGGTCGCCGTGCACGTGATGGCCCAGCTCGTGGGCGAGCACGGCCTCCACCTCGTCCTCGCGGAATCCGGTGGCGAGCGTGTCGAAGAGGATGATGCGCCGCGTGCGCCCGAGGCCGACGACGGCGGCGTTGGCGGTCCGGCTCTTGCGTGATTGATCCAGCACCCACACGCCGATGGCGGCGACGCCGGCGCGCCGGGCGAGCGTGAGCAGCCGGGCCTCGAGCGCAGGGTCGGCCAGCCGGGTCACGCGATAAAACAGCGGCACGACGACGACCGGGAAGAGCGCGGCCAGCCCGATGCCCACGACGAAGAACGCGACGGCGGCGACGAGCCACCACCACGCCGTCGTGCGCAGCAATCCGTACACGAGCAGCACACCGCCGAGCCCGAGGACGCCACCCAGCCCGGCGGCCTTGGCGCGGTCGGCGAGCCAGGCCGCGAGCGGCTGGTGCAGGAGCCCGAACCGGCGGGGCAGCCAGAAGCCGCGAACGAATCCGAGCGGGAGCCCCAGCAGCGTCTGCCCGGCCACGAGCGCCGCCGCCGCGAGCGCGACCTGCAGCCACCACGCGGGGGTGAGCGAGGCGACCTCCCGGCCGAGCGCGGTCGCCGCGCCCGAGGCGAGCACGAGCAGCAGATAGACGACGCCCAGCCCGAAGCCGGCCAGCGCCAGCCAGAGCTGCAGGCGGTGATAGCGCGCGGCGTCGCTCGGCTCCGGCATGCGCGCTCATTGTACATACCGCGACCCCGGGGCATACTCGGCCAGCACCGATGCGTTCAGGCGTGGTGATCTCGATCGTGCTGTCGCTGCTCGTCGTCGCGCTGGCGGTCCCGCCGGCGGCGGGCCAGGATCGACTCGACGCCGTCGCGGCGGCCGTCGATCGCGCGGCGACACCGGCGGCCGCCGAGCCCGCCGCCGTCGACCGCATGGCGAAGTTCCTGGACACGTCCGCCGACGTCTTGCGCGCCGAGCGTGCGAGCACACGGCTCGGCTGGGGCGACGTGTTCATCGCGCACCGGATCGCCACCCGCGGCGGCCACCCGATCGCCAAGGTGTTCGCCGCCCGTCGCAGCGGCGCGGCGTGGGGCGCGATCGCCGAGGAGGCGCGCGTCGACGTGGACGCGCTCGTGCAGGACGTGGCCGGGCTGTGGCCCGACGCCACGCCGGCGCCGAGCGCCGCGCCGGAGGAGAAGAAGGGCCTCGGCGCCCGCGTGCTCGATTTCCTGCGCGGCGCGCCGGCGGACAAGGACAGGGCCGACGTGCGCGGCCGCGACGACACGCCGCCCGATCGCACGCAGGATGAGATCCGCGACCGGATGATTCGCGGCGGCGGCCGCAGCCGCTGACCCGCTCGCACCGCCCGCAGCGCGTTCGGGTACAATGAACCGACGTTCATCTTGAGCACCGAGGGAGCCTGCATGTTCGAGTCCGTCGAGGAGGTTCAGCAGCGGTTCCGGGACGCGCGCTACATCGCCAACCGCCGCATTTCCACCGTCATGTTCCTGGCCGCGCGCATGGGCCGCCCCGTGCTCATCGAGGGGCCGGCGGGCGTCGGCAAGACCGAGCTGGCCAAGACCCTGTCCGACGTCACCAAGCGCCCGCTGATCCGCCTGCAGTGCTACGAGGGGCTCGACGAGAGCAAGGCGCTCTACGAATGGCAGTACGCCAAGCAGCTGCTCTACACGCAGCTGCTGCGCGAGCGGATCGGCGAGCTGATCGCCGATGCCCCCTCGCTGCCGGAGGCGGTGTCGCGCATCGCCGGCCAGGACGACGCCTTCTTCTCCTATCGCTTCCTGTCGCCGCGCCCGCTGCTGCAGGCCATCCGGGCCGACGATCCGGTCGTGCTGCTGGTGGACGAGATCGACAAGGCGGAGCCGGAGTTCGAGGCGTTCCTGCTCGAGGTCCTGTCCGACTTCCAGGTCTCGATCCCCGAGCTGGGCACCGTGAAGGCCCGGCACATTCCCCTCGTGGTGCTCACCTCGAACAACGCGCGCGAGCTGAGCGACGGTCTCAAGCGCCGCTGCCTGCACCTGTTCATCGACTTCCCCACGCCCGCCGACGAGCTGGAGATCATCCGGCTCAAGGTGCCGGAGGCGCCCGAGCAGCTGGCCCGCGCGGTGGTGGCGGCCGTGCAGAAGATCCGCGCGCTGGAGCTGCGCAAGCCGCCGTCGGTGTCGGAGTCGATCGACTGGGCGCGCTCGCTGGTGATCCTCAACGCCAAGGCGCTCGATCCGGCGCTGGTCGAGTCGACGCTGACCATGCTGGTGAAGTACGAGAAGGACATCGAGCGCGTGAAGGGCGCGCTGGACAAAGTCCTGGCCGACACCCCCGCCTAGGCGCTCCGACGGCGCATAAATGGAAGAGCGGATCCTCGAGTTCATCGGCGACCTCCGGCGTGCCGAGCTTCGCATTTCGACCGCCGAAGCTCTCGACGCCCTGACTGCCAGTGCGGAAGTGGGGCTCACCGATCGCGAGACGTTCAAGGCGACGCTGGCCTCCACGCTGGTCAAGGAGGCACGCGACCACGAGACCTTCGAGCGCATCTTCAATCTCTACTTCCTCGACCTCGAGGCCCTCGGCGAGGGGCTCAAGAAGGCGCTGGGCCCCGAGGACTCCAAGGTGCAGGACCAGCTCGACCGGCTGGCCGACGAGGACAACCTCGACCTCGACGAGCTGACCGAGCTGCTCATGCGCGGGCAGGGCAGCGAGATGGAGATGGCCATCCGCTCCGGCAGCCAGAACGCCGGCCTCGAGCGGCTGATGTACTTCCTGCAGGTCGGGTTCTTCAGCCGCCGCATCTCCGACCAGTTCGACTGGTCGGCCATCGAGCGCGACATCGAGAAGATCATGCAGGCGCTCGAGGCGCGCGGCCTCGATCCCGGTCAGCTCGCCCGCATCCGCAACTACCTGGAGCTGCGGCTGGAGGCGTTCCGCCGCATGATCCGCCAGCACGTGCAGCGCGAGCTGGAGCGCCGCGCCTACCGCGCCGGCGAGAAGCTCACGCGCGAGGTCCTCGCCGACAAGCCGCTCTTCGCGCTGACCCCCGACGAGGTCGCGCAGATGAAGAGCGTGGTGGCCAAGCTGGCCCGGCGGATCAAGGACGCGCTGGCCCTGCGCCAGCGGCAGGAGCAGAAGGGCCGGATCGACTCCCGCCGGACGATGCGCAAGAGCCTCTCCTACGGCGGGGTGCCCATGGAGATCTTCCTCAAGCGCCGGCACCGCGAGAAGCCCCGGCTCATCACCATCTGCGACGTCTCCGACTCCGTGCGCAACGCCTCTCGCTTCATGCTGCAGCTCGTGTGGAGCCTGCAGGAGTGCTTCAGCCGCGTGCGCTCCTACGTGTTCGTCTCGGAGATCGCCGAGGTCACCCAGGCGTTCTCGAACTACCCGGTCGAGCGGGCGATCGAGTGGGCGCTCAAGGGGGCGCCGGTCGACTACCACTGCCGCTCGGACTTCGGTTACGCCTTCAGCCGCTTCGCCACCACCGAGCTGGAATCGCTCGACCGTAAGACCACGATCCTGCTCCTGGGCGACGCCCGGAACAACTACAACGACCCGCAGGCGTGGGCGCTGCGCCAGATTCGCGAGCGGGTGAAGGGCATCATCTGGCTGAACCCCGAGGGGCAGTGGGGCTGGGGCATCGGCGACAGCGTGATGCCGCTCTACGCGCCGGCTTGCGACATCGTGCGCGAGTGTCGCACCATCGGCCAGCTCGGCGAGGTGGTGGACAACCTCGTGTACCAGTGGTGGCGCCGCGGGCGCTAGCGTGGTGGACGCCCGGCCACCGGCCCGGCGCTTGCCCTATCAGCTCGATGCGCGTCTCCTCGTCCTCCTCGCGCTCCTCGCGCTCCTCGCCGCCGCCGGCCTGACGTTCGCACGGGCCGCGCAGCCGGCGGCGTCCACCGACTGCATCGTCCTCGACGACTTCTCCCGGGCCAGGATTGGCGAGTTCCCGCCCGGCTGGGAGGTGCGCAAGGACGACGGCAAGGACGTCTATCGCGTCCGGGAGGAGGGCCGCCGGCGCTTCCTGCAGGCGGTGGCCAAGGGCCTCGGCATCCAGGCGGGCCGCGAGACCGAGCACTGGGACCTCACGACGCATCCGGTGCTGGCGTGGTCGTGGCGGCCGCGCGAATTCCCCCGCGGTGCCGACGAGCGCGAGTCGGACACCAACGACAGCGCGCTCGCCGTCTACATGGCGGTGCCCTACTCGAAGATCCGCGGCCCCAGGGCCGTCAAGTACATCTGGAGCGAGAAGGTTCCGGTGGGCACGCGCTTGTCATCCAACAGCGGCCTCACCCAGGTCCACGTGCTCCGCAGCGGCCGTCCCGCGAAGGACGCGTGGGCGGAGGAGCGGGTGAACGTGCGCGAGGAGTGGAAGGCCGCATTCAAGGAGTCCGAGACGCCCAGGCCCGGCGGCATCGCCGTCCTCACCGACGCCGACGACACCAGGTCCACCGCCGCCGGCGACTACGCGAACTTCCGCGCCTGCCGCTCGTAGACGAGATCGTGGGCGACCCGCAACCTCCAGCGCCTTGATCGCGTCCGCGTTCCCGACTAGACTCCCGGGGACCCTCGCCAGATTGCTCAGGAGGACACCATGATCCGCGTCGCGCTCGCGCTGCTCGTCGTGCTCGCCGCTGCGGTGCCGGCCGCCGCCCAGTATCCGGATCGGCCGGTCACCGCGATCGTCGGCTATCCAGCGGGTGGGCTCGCCGACGTCGTCCTGCGCGCGCTCGCGGAGGGAATGAAGAAGAAGTTCCCGAAGGGGATCGCGGTCGTGGCCCGGCCGGGTGCCGGCGGCACCATCGGCGCCAGCGAGGTGATCAAGTCCAAGCCGGACGGCTATACGGTCGGCATCATGCCCATCACGAACCTGGTGATCCAGCCTCAGGTGATGGACCTGGCGTACCGGACGCCGGACGACTGCATTCCGGTCATCAGCCTGGTGTCGTGGTACCCGTTGCTCGTCGTGAAGCACGACGCGCCGTGGAAGACCGCCCAGGAGTTCGTCGCTGCGGCCAAGGCCAATCCCGGCAAGTTCCGCGTGGGCTCGCCGGGCGAGGCAACCTCGAGCCATCTGAACCTCGAGGAGCTGATGCGACTGTCGGACGCCCGGGTAACCCACGTCCCGTTCTCGGGCTGGGGAGAAAGCAGTCCGGCCCTGCTCGGGGGTCACATCGAGGGGCTGGTCGCTCAGCCCGGTGAGGTGCGACCGCTGGTCGAGGGCAAGCGCATGCGCGTGCTCGCCGTGTTCCAGCCCGCGCGCAATCCGGTCTTCCCCGACGTGCCGACCTGGAAGGAGGTCGGCTACCCCGTCCACAACGGCTCGACGTTCTTTCTCGTCCTGCCCAACGGGACGCCCCCGGACGTCGTGCGCTACATCCACGACGCCGCCAAGGCCGTCATGGACGACCCGGCCTTTGCCACCTTCGTGAAGGCGCGCGTCATCGACGTCGACTACCGGGCCGGCGACAAGCTGCGCGCCGACCTCTGGTCGGAGTACAAGGCGCACACCGAGATCCTCAAGCGCCTCGGGATGCTCCGAAAGTAGCGATGCGCGAGCGCGCCTGGGGGCTCGGCTTCCTCGCCGCCAGCGGTGCGTACCTGGCGGCGGCCCTCGGCTTCCCGCTCGGGGACGTGGCCAAGCCCGGGCCCGGATTCTTCCCGGTCGGGGTGGGCGTCTTTCTCTGCCTGGCCGCCGCCGCGTTGATGATCGGCCGTCGGCGCGACCCTCCGGCCGGTGCCGGCGTCGCGAGCCTGTCGCGCGATGCCCGCGCGCGCGTCTCCGCGACGCTCCTGGGGCTCGTCGCCTTCTGCCTGCTGCTGCCGTGGTTGGGCTACCCCGTGTGCGCGTTCCTGTTCATCGCACTCCTGCTGCGGCGTCTGGGCGGCGCGCGATGGCCGGGCGTCCTCATCACCGCGGTCCTGGGCGCGCTCGTGTCCTACTACCTCTTCGGCGTCCTCCTCGGCGTCCCCTTTCCTGCCGGCCCGTTCTAGACACGGCGTGGGTCCCCTCGAGGGTCTGGTCTACGGTTTCGGGGTCGCGTTGACGCCGGCCAATCTGTTCGCCTGCTTCGTCGGCGTCCTCATCGGGACGATCGTCGGCGTGCTGCCCGGCATCGGTCCGGTCGGCGCCATGGCGCTGCTGCTGCCCTCGACGTACGCCCTGTCGCCGACGACGGCGCTGATCATGCTCGCCGGCATCTATTACGGGGCGATGTATGGAGGATCGACGACCTCGATCCTCGTCAACGTTCCCGGCGAGGCGGCCTCGGTGGTCACGACGCTCGACGGCTATCAGATGGCGCGCAAGGGACGCGCCGGCGCGGCGCTCGCGGTGTCCGCCGTCGGCTCGTTCGTGGCCGGCACGCTCGGGGTGGTGGGCCTCATGCTGTTCGCCGCCTGGCTCGCCGATGCCGCGCTGCAGTTCGGGCCGCCCGAGTACTTCGCCCTCTCGGTGACCGGCCTCGCCGTCCTGTCGCGTCTGTCGGGGGGGTCGGTGCTCGTCGCGTTCGCCATGGTCGGCCTTGGCCTGGCGATCGGCACCGTGGGCATGGAGCCGATCTCGGGCTACCGGCGCTTCACGTTCGGCTCGACACAGCTCTCGCAGGGGCTGGAGCTGGTGCCGATCATCATGGGCCTCTACGGTGTGGCCGAGGTGCTCGTCCTCGCCGAGGAGGGACTCCGTCGCAGCGAGATCATGAAGGTCCGGATGCGCGAGCTGTTCCCCACCCGCGAGGAGTGGCGGCGGTCGTCGTGGCCCATCGCGCGGGGTTCGGTCCTGGGCTTCCTCACCGGTCTGGTGCCGGGACCGAGCACGGTGCTGGCGACGTTCATCTCCTACACGGTGGAGCGGCGCCTGTCGAAGACGCCCGAGCGCTTCGGCACCGGCGCCATCGAGGGCGTGGCGGGGCCGGAGGCGGCCAACAACGGCGCCACCGCCGGCGCCATGGTGCCGCTGCTCTCGCTCGGCATCCCGTTCTCGCCGGCCACGGCGATCCTGCTGGGCGCGCTCGTCATCCACGGCATCCAGCCAGGTCCGATGCTGATCACGAACCAGCCCGCCGTCTTCTGGGGCGTCGTGGCCAGCATGTACATCGGCAACGTCCTGCTGCTGATCTTGAACCTGCCGCTGGTCGGCGCCTTCGTCTCGATCCTGCGCCTGCCCCAGCACGTGCTCTCGACGTTCGTGCTGCTGCTGTGCCTCGTCGGCGCCTTCAGCCTCTCCAACAGCTTCCTCGACCTGTGGGTGCTGGTGGCGATGGGGCTGCTCGGCTACCTCTTCCGCAAGCTGGCGATCGATCCGGCGCCACTCATCGTCGCCGTCGTGCTCGGTCCGGTGATGGAGAAGACGCTGCGGCAGACGCTGTTCATGGCCCACGGCGACTGGCGGCTGCTCGCGTTCCGCCCGCTGAGCCTCGCGCTGTTCTCGATCGGCGCGGTGGTCTTGCTGGGCCCGCCGATCGCCGCCGCGCTGCGCCGGCGCGCGGCGGTGTCCGCGCCGGGCGGGACCGTCAGCTCTTGACGGGGGGCGGGCGGCGGAAGCGCGCGCAGGGATCGACGTCGTCCATGCGCGGCGTGAACCACACCCAGTCGTAGGGTAGCGGCCCGCCGACCGCCGCCTCATAGTCGGCGGGGCGCGTCCAGCCGTCGCGCACCTCCAGCGGCGCCAGCGTGGCGATCGTCGTCTCGGGCGCGCGGGCGCGCAGGTAGATCGGCACGCCACGATCGCTCCGCACGTGGCCGTTGCCCGCGATCAGCACGGCGGTATCGCGCGCCGCCGTCAGCATGCTCTCGGCCAGCATGGCGTCGCGCGCGCGTTGGGCCAGTACCATCCCCTCGATGCGCGTGGCGGGCAGGTGGCCGCAGTGCGCCTCGCGGATCTCGGCGGTGAGCGCCGCCTGGCCACCGCCCGGCAGCGGCTGATCGAGGGCGTAGCGCGCGGCGAGATTCTGGGCGAGCGCGGCGCGGTTACCGCGCGCCAGCGCCCGCACCGTCGCGGGCGGCAGGTTACCGGCGACGATTGGCACCCCGGCATCCAGCGCCGCCTGGACGATCGGCTGGTAGTACGCCCAGTCGGGCCAGCCCGAGCGCTTCCAGTCCACCGCGTCGGCGAGCCCGGCGGCGTCGCGTGGCGCTGCGGTGAGGTGACGCGCGATTGCGGGAGCGTCATCCGCGGTGAACATCTCGAACACCACCACGGGCCGCCGACCGGTCGCCAGCAGCGCGCGAACGAGCGCGGCCTGCACCCGGTGGTGGTCGGGATTGTCGTGACGCTCGCCGAGCAGCACGTAGCGCGCGCCCGCCAGCCGCGCCACGACCGCGTCCGACGTCACGAAGCCGCTCGCCTTCACGTCCCAGATCCGTCCGGTCAGCGGATGCTCGCGTCCCAGCGGCGCCTGCCAGGCCCCGAGATCGACGGGCGCGGACGTCGCCGCACAGCCCACGAGCAGGCCGACGACCACGAGCACGACACCGCCACGCCGCCACACACAGCCAGCATACCTGCCTGTGTTAGCCTCTGCCCATGCCGCGCAAGACCGCTCCCGGATCGACCCGCCGCGCGAAATCTCACACGAGT
>JBGPZN010000626.1:0-2120 GCA_041493815.1 Methylomirabilia bacterium | reverse complement strand
CGGGCTCGCCCGTCGCTACGCCTCGACCAGGCCCGCGATGATCGTGGTGGGCGGCAGCAGCATGCACAAGGGCGACGCGGCGTGGACGGGCGCGCGCGCGATCGGCTGCCTGCCCGCGCTCACCGGCAACGTCGGCATCCCCGGCGGTGGCTTCGGGCCGCGCCACGGCAGCAACACCCACGGCCAGGGGCTCACGAGCATCGTGGCCGAGGAGCGGCGGCCGCCGGGTCAGTGGATCCCCAGCCAGATGCCGCTCGTCACCGAGGCGATGGTGGACGGCCGGCTGCGGGTGATGCTCCTGCTCGGCACCAACATGCTCTCGTCCTACGCCGACGCCGGCCGGGTGGCCGAGGGGCTGGCGCGCCAGGACCTCGTGGTGTCCTACGACCTGTTCCTCAACGACACCGCGCGGCGCTTCGCCGACGTGGTGCTGCCGGCCACCTCGTGGCTGGAGGAGCTCGGCTGCAAGAGCACCAACACGCACCTGTACCTCATGCCGAAGGTGCTCGACCCGCCGGGCGAGGCGAAGCCCGTCGTGTGGGTCCTGCGCGAGCTGGCGCGGCGGCTCGGCGTGGCGGACTTCTTCCCGTGGGACGACGAGAGCGGGCCGCTCGACGCGATCCTCGACCATCCGGCCACCGGCCACGCCACGGTGGCCGCGCTCGCGGCCGAGGGCGGCATGCGCGCGCTGCGGATCTCCCACGTCGCGCATCCTGATCTGAAGTTCCCGACGCCGTCGGGCAAGGTCGAGCTGGTCTCCGAGCTCGCGGGCGCGCTGGGCCTGCCCTCGCTGCCGGTCCACGAGGCGCCGGCGGCCTCGTCCTACCCGCTGACGCTGAGCCAGGGTCGCACCCTCGCCCACTTCCATGCCTTCTACGACCACGGCCGCGCGCTGCCCACCCTCGCCCAGGCCGATCCCGAGCCGGCGCTCTGGATCTCCCCCGCCGACGCGACCGCGCGCGGCGTGACCGACGGCGCCGCCATCCGCATCGTGAACGACCGCGGTACGATGCCGGCCCGCGCGCGCGTCACCGACCGCATCCCGCCCGGCACCGTGTGGATGCGTGACGGCTGGCTCGGCCTCAACGACCTCACCGCCGGGGCGCCGGCCATTCCCGACGCCGCCGTTCACGCCTTCCAGGCGCTCGGGTTCTCGGGCGGCCAGGCGACGTTCGACGCGCGCGTGGAGGTGGAGGCGGTCTGAGCGTGCAGCTCGAGCTGTCGCGCTGCACGCTGCGCCCGTGGCGCGTTGGCGACGAGGCCTCGCTCGTCCGCTACGCCGACAACCGCAACGTCTGGCGCAACCTCAAGGACCGCTTTCCCTACCCCTACACCGCGGCCGATGCGGACGCCTGGATCAAGCTGGCCGGCTCGGAGACGCCGGCTACCAGCTTCGCGATCGTCGTGGACGGCGCCGCGGTGGGGGGCGTCGGCATCGAGCTCGGCAACGACGTGTTCCGGCGCTCGGCCGAGATCGGCTACTGGCTGGGCGAGCCCTTCTGGGGACGCGGCATCGCGACCGAGGCCCTGCGCGCGATGACGGCGTACGCGTTCACGCACTTCGACATCTGCCGGCTCGAGGCCGGGGTCTTCGACTGGAATCCGGCCTCCGCGCGCGTGCTCGAAAAAGCGGGCTACACGCTGGAGGGCCGCGCCCGGCTCGGCGTCGTCAAGGACGGACGCACGTGCGACCGCCTGCTCTACGCTCTCGTCCGGGAGTAGCGTGCCCGAGCTTCCCGACGTCGCCGTCTATCTCGAAGCGCTGGCGCCGCGCATCCTCGGCGCCCGGCTGGAGCGCGTGCGGCTGCTCACGCCGTTCCTGCTGCGCTCGGTCGATCCTCCCGTGAGCGCCGTCGCCGGCAAGACCGTCACCGGGCTGAGCCGGCTGGGCAAGCGCATCGTCATCGCGCTCGAGGACGAGCTGTTCCTGGTGATTCACCTGATGATCGCCGGCCGCCTGCACTGGAAGCCGACCGGCGCCAAGCCGCCCGGCAAGATCGGCCTGGCGGCGTTCGACTTCTCGACCGGCACGCTGACCCTCACCGAGGCGGGGACGAAGAAGCGCGCCTCGCTCGACGTCGTCCGCGGCGAGGCGGCCCTGCGCGCCCACGACCCCGGCG
>JBGPZN010000142.1:0-8064 GCA_041493815.1 Methylomirabilia bacterium | reverse complement strand
CTGCGGCTGGCCCTGACCGCCGTCGGCGTCGGGCCCGGTGACGACGTGATCACCCCGGCCTTCTCGTTCGTGGCCTCGGCCTCGACGATCCTCATGGCCGGCGCGCGCCCCGTGTTCGTCGACGTCGATCCGGCCACGTGCGCGCTCGACCCCGCCGCGCTCGAGCGCGCGCTGACGCCACGCACGCGCGCCGTCGTCGCCGTGCACCTGTACGGCCACCCGGCCCCGATCGACCGCATCGCGGAGATCGCGCGGCGCCACGGCGTGGCCTTGGTGGAGGACGCGGCCCAGGCGATCGGCGCCACCTGGGACGGGCGGCCCATCGGCGGCTGGGGCGACGTCGCCTGCCTGTCGTTCTATCCGACCAAGAACCTCGGCGCCTGCGGCGACGCCGGCCTGCTGCTCACGGACCGCGACGACCTGGCCGAGCACCTGCGCCGCTTGCGCCACCACGGCGACACCGGCCGCTATCAGCACGTCGAGCTGGGCTACTGCAGCCGACTCGACGAGGTGCAAGCGGCGATGCTGCGCGTGAAGCTGCGGCGGCTGGACGCGTGGACGGACGCGCGCCGGCGCCTGGCCGCGCGCTACCGCGAGCGGCTGGCCGGCCTGCCGCTGGGCCTGCCGGCGGAGGATCCGCGGGCGCGCCACATCTACCATCTGTTCACGGTTCGCCACCCGCGGCGCGACGCGCTCGCCAAGGTGCTGGCCGACCTCGGCGTCGGCACGATGGTGCACTACCCCCGCGCGGTCCCCGAGCAACCGCTGTTCGGCCGCAGTGCGAACCCGAGCCGCTCGGCGGCGAGGCGAGCCAGTGATCAAGACGCCGAGCGGCGGTGGCCGCAGGCGTGGCGGGCGGCGCGCGAGGTGCTCTCGCTGCCCTGCTACCCCGAGATGACCGACGACGAGGCCGACGGCGTCGTCGCCGCCGTCCGCGCCGCCGTCGGCCGGGTATGAGCGCGATGCGCGCGATCCGGCGGTAAGCCTCACGGGCGTGCTCACCGCCGTCCTCGTCTCGCTGCGGCCGCGGCAGTGGGTCAAGAACCTGTTCGTCTTCGGCGGTCTCGTCTTCGGCCAGCAGCTCTTCACGCCCGCCGTGTGGACGGCCCTGGCCGCGTTCGTCGTGTTCTGCGGCCTGTCGGGCGCCATCTACCTGCTCAACGACGTCGCCGATCGCGACAAGGACCGCCTGCACCCCGAAAAGCGCGGCCGCCCGATCGCGTCCGGGCGCCTGCCGGTGCGCGCCGCGCTGGCGGCCGCCGTGGTCCTCATCGTGATCGGCCTGGCCGCGGCCGTCTGGCTGTCCCGACCCTTCGCGGTCGCCGCTGCCGCCTACGTCGTCCTCCTCTCCGCCTACTCGGCGTGGCTCAAGCACGTCGTGATCATCGACGTGCTGGTGGTGGCGCTGGGCTTCGTGCTGCGCGCCGCGGCCGGCGCGCTGGCCATCGGCGTTGCGATCTCCGGGTGGCTGCTGATCTGCACGGTGCTGCTGGCGCTGTTCCTGGCGCTCGGCAAGCGGCGACACGAGGTGCTCACGCTGGCGGGCGGCGCGGCCCGGCATCGGCCAATCCTGGCCGAGTACAGCGCGGCCCTCCTCGACCAGATGATCGCGGTCGTCACCGCGTCCACGGTCACCGCCTACGCGCTCTACACGATGTCGCCGGAGACGGTGGCGAAGTTCCACACCTCGCTGCTGCCGGCCACGCTGCCGTTCGTGCTGTACGGCATCTTCCGCTACCTCTATCTCCTCTATCGCCGGCACCTCGGCGGCAATCCGTCGGACATGGTGGTGCGCGACCGCCCGCTGCTGCTCAACACGCTCCTGTGGCTCATCGTCGTGCTGCTGATCATCTATGTGAGTTAGGGGGCCTCGAACGGGCCCCCTAAGACCCCCGGGCGGCTCGTCGCGCCCCGGCGGAGCCGTGGCGCCCCTCGTTAGGCGGCTCGCATGGGAGCCCCGACATCGCCCTCACACCTCCTCGCTCGGAGTGCTCGGGGCGCGGCTGAACTTCCTGGGGCTCGGTCGTTCCGGGCGCGGGGCGTAGAATGAGCAAACGATGATTTGTCAGGTGGTCGACCTCCGCGCGCGTCCCGAGACCGTCGTGGGGGGCTGCGGCCGGCGCGGATGAGCGACGGCGTCCGCGTGCGTTTTGCGCCGAGCCCGACCGGCCACCTGCACGTCGGTGGCGCCCGCACCGCGCTGTTCAACTGGCTCTTCGCGCGCCACCACGGCGGACGCTTCATCCTGCGCATCGAGGACACCGATCGCTCGCGCTCGACCGACGCGAACATCGACCTCATCGTCGACGCCCTTCGCTGGCTCGAGCTCGACTGGGACGAGGGGCCGCCGGCAACGGGCTACCGTCAGACCGAGCGCTTCGAGCTCTATCGGGCCCACGCCGAGCGGTTGGTGGCGGCCGGCCGCGCGTACTACTGCGACTGCCCGCCGGCGCAGCTCGACGCCGAGCGCAAGGCGGCCGAGGCCCGCAAGGAGACGTTCCGCTACTCGGGCCGGTGCCGCGAGCGGGGGCTCGCCGCCGGAGCCCTGCGCCTGCGCATTCCCGCCGCCGGCGCCACCGTCGTGCAGGACCTCGTCAACGGGCCGGTGGAGTTCGACCACCGCCAGCTCGACGACTGGATCCTCGTGCGCACCGACGGGACGCCGACCTACAACTTCTGCGTGGTCGCCGACGACGTCGACATGCGGATCAGCCACGTTATCCGCGGCAACGACCACCTGTCGAACACGCCCAAGCAGGTCCTCTGCTACGAGGCGCTCGGCTACCCCGTCCCCGCCTTCGCCCACGTGTCGATGATCCTCGGTCCCGATCGCGGGCGGCTGTCCAAGCGCCACGGCGCCACCTCGGTGCAGGCCTACCGCGAGCAGGGGATCCTGCCTTCGGCGATGGTCAACTACCTGGTGCGCCTCGGCTGGTCCCACGGCGACCAGGAGATCTTCACGCGCGCGGAGCTGATCGAGTGCTTCGACATCAAGGACGTGTCCGCCTCCGGCGCCGTCTTCGACCAGACCAAGCTCGAGTGGCTGTCGCAGGAGTACATCAAGCGCAGCGACGGGGCGCGGCTGGCCGCGCTGGTCCGGCCGTTCCTGGCCGAGGCGGGGCTGACGGCACCCGACGACGCGCGCCTGGCCGCGATGCTGGAGACGCTGCGCGAGCGGGCCAAGACGCTGCGCGAGATGGTCGAGGTCGGCCGGTTCTATTTCGAGCGGCCGGCCGGCTACGACGAGGCGGCCCGGGCCAAGCTCCTCACGCCGGCCGGGGCCGAGCGGCTCGGCATGCTGGTCAAGCGGCTGCAGGAGGTGGAACCGTTCACGGCGGCGGCGCTCGAGGCGCTCTACCGCGAGATGGTCGCGGCCATGGGCCTCAAGCTCGTGGACCTGGCCCAGCTCACGCGCCTCGCCGTCACCGGCCGCACGGCGTCGCCGCCGCTCTTCGACGTGCTGGCGCTGCTGGGCCGCGATGAGGTGCTGGCGCGGATGCGGGCGGCGCGTGTGGCGGCCGCGGCATGAGGCTGCTGCTGGCCCGTCACGGCGAGTCGGTGTGGAACGCCGAGCGGCGGTTCCAGGGCTCGACCGACGTCGCGCTGTCGGCGCGGGGCCGCGCGCAGGCCGAGGCCCTCGGCCGCGGCCTGCGCGGCTATCGCGTGGGGGCGGCCTACGTCAGCCCGTTCTCCCGGGCGGTGGAGACGGCCGAGCTGGCCCTGCGCGGCTCCGGAGTGGCCCCGACCGTCGTCGAGGAGCTGCGCGAGCTGTCGCTGGGCACGTGGGAGGGCTGCACGGTCGACGAGATCCGCGCGCAGGACGGCGATCCCTACGTCGCCTGGGTGCGGGCACCGCACGATTGTCCGCCACCCGGCGGCGAGCCGCTGCCCGTCGTCAGCGCGCGCGTGCGGGTGGCGCTCGACCGCATCGCGGCGGCGCATCCCGACGGCGACGACGTGCTGATCGTCGCCCACGGCGGCGTCATCAGCGTCTACGCCTGTCACCTGCTCGGCTGCTCCTACAACGACCTCTGGCGGCTGCGCGTGGACAACGCCTCGCTCACGGTGGTGCGGCCGCCGCGGCTGGTCTCGCTCAACGAGACCGCCCACCTCGGCGGCGATCTCGCCGCGGCGCACCTGCCGCGGGCCAGCCTGGCCGCCCGCCCGTCGCCATGACCGTGCTGCTCGCGCTGTTCGGCGGCACCGCGCTGCTGCTGTACGGCATCCGCCTCAGCGGCGACAGCCTGCAGCGCGCGATCGGCGGGCGCCTGCGCCAGATGCTGACCGTGATGTCGCGCACGCGCCTGGCCGCCGTGGTGTCGGGGGCGCTGGTGACCTCCATCATCCAGTCCTCGGCGGCCACGACCCTCATGCTGATCGGCTTCGTGTCGGCGGGGCTCATGACATTCCGGCAGACGCTGGGCGTGATCCTGGGCGCCGACCTCGGCACCACGCTGACCGTGCAGCTCATCGCGTTCCGCGTCACCGACTACGCGCTGCTGCTGGTGGGCGTCGGCTTCGCCGGCACCTTCCTCGCCCGGCGCAGCACGCCCAAGGACATCGGCCAGGCGGTCCTCGGCCTCGGCCTCATGTTCCTGGGACTCAAACTCATCCTGGACGGCGTGGCGCCGCTGAAGGCCAACCCGCTGGCGCTCGAGCTGCTGGAGACGGCGACCACCACGCCGATCATCGCCGTGCTGGCGGCGGCGTTCTTCAGCGCGCTGGTGACGTCGTCGGCGGCGACGATCGGCCTCGCCCTGGCGCTCGCGACCCAGGAGCTGATCACCCTGCCGGGGGCGGTGGCCATCGTGCTCGGCGCCAACGTCGGCACCTGCGCGACCGCGCTGGCCGCCTCGGTCGGCGCCACCGCCGAGGCCAAGCGCGTCGCCGTGGCGCACATCGCGTTCAAGCTGCTCGGCGCCGCCCTGGTGTTCCCGCTCATCGGGCCGTTCACGGCCGTGGTGGCGGCGACCGCGGCCGATCCCGCCCGCCAGGTGGCCAACGCCCACACGCTGTTCAATCTCGGCATCAGCCTGCTCTTCCTGCCGTTCACGCCGGCGGCGGCGTGGGCGATCGAGCGGCTGGTGCCGCAAAGCGCGACCGAGGAGTCGCCGTTCCGGACCAAGTACCTCGACGAGCGTGCGCTCGACCAGCCCTCACTGGCGCTGGGCCAGGCCCACCGCGAGGCGATGCGCATGGCCGACGTGACGCAGGGGATGCTGCGCGACGGCCTGATGGCCTTCCGCTCCGACAGCCTGGCGATGATCGAGGAGATCGAGAAGCGCGACGACCAGGTCGACTTCCTCGAGCGCGAGATCAAGCTGTTCCTGGCCCGCCTCGGCCGAGAGGCCATGGGCCCCGAGCTGTCGCGCAAGGAGATCGGCATGATCTCCTTCATCGGCAACCTCGAGAACATCGGCGACATCATCGACAAGAACCTGATGGAGCTGGCCCGCAAGAAGTACTATCAGGGCCGGCGGTTCTCGGAGGCCGGCTGGGCCGAGATCCAGGAGTTCCACGGGCTGGCGTCCAAGAATCTGGAGCGCGCCATCGCCGCCTTCGCGGCCAACGACAAGACGCTGGCGCAGGAGGTCCTGGACCAGCGACCGCTCATGCGCTCGCGCGAGCGCGAGCTGCGCGAATCCCACCTGGGCCGGCTGCGGGCTGGCCTGGCCGAGTCCTTGGAGACCTCGGAGATCCACCTGGACATCCTGACGAACCTCAAGCGCATCAGCTCCCACGTGTCGGCGCTGATGTTTCCCATCCTCGACGAGGTGTGAGCCCATGAAAAAGATCGAGGCCATCATCAAGCCGTTCAAGCTCGACGACGTCAAGGAGGCGCTGACCGAGATCGGCGTCGTCGGCATGACGGTCACGGAGGTCCGCGGCTTCGGCCGGCAGAAGGGCCACACCGAGCTGTACCGCGGCTCCGAGTACACCGTGGACTTCCTGCCCAAGGTGAAGATCGAGGTGGTGGTGGCCGATCACGTCGCCGACAAGGTGGTGTCGACGATCGTGGGGGCGGCCAAGACCGGGTCCATCGGCGATGGCAAGGTGTTCGTGCTGCCGATCGCCGAGTCGATCCGGATCAGGACGGGGGAGACGGGGGAATCGGCGGTGTAGCAGCGGGTATTCTTGGCGCAAGGGGGGGGCCACGCCTGCGGACGACCTGCTGACGTCCTCACCGAAGGCCCGGGTGCGCGCCCTCAAGCGCCTCGGGTTTGAACACCCGGCCGCTGCCAGTGCCAACCTCGAGAGCTTGACGCCGACGCCGCGGGAGGCGGAGCTGCTGGCGCCGGCGCTTCCGCGGCTGCTGGCCGAGCTGGCGGCGGCGGCCGACCCCGACATGGCGCTCAATAACCTCGAGCGCTACGCCGCCGTCGTCGATCGCACCGTCCTGTTCCGCACGCTGGCCACGCATCCGGGCGCCGCCCACCTGCTGGCCCGCTTGGGCGGCGCCAGCCAGTTCCTCGCCGACGCGCTCCGCCGCCGCCCGGTGGCGCTGGCGTGGCTGCTCGAGCCACGCACGATGCGCGTGTGGTTCGCGGACGACTTCGCCGCCGACCTCGCGCAATCGCTGCAGGCGTTCACCGCGCGCGAGGCCCGCCTGAACGCGCTGCGTCGCTTCAAGTACCGCCACCTGCTGCGCATCGGCGCCCGCGACCTGCTGGGCGACGCCGACCTGAGCGTCACCACCGAGGAGCTGGCGCGGCTGGCCGACACCTGCCTCGGCGAGGCCTGGCGCATGGCCGAGGGCGAGGCCCGCGCGAAGTACGGCGCCCCGCTCGACGACGACGGGCAGCCGACCGGCGTGGCCGTGATCGGCATGGGCAAGCTGGGCGGCGAGGAGCTGAACTACTCGTCGGACATCGACCTGATGTTCGTCTACGGCGCCGAGGGCGACACCGCCGGCGGTCCCGAGGGCCGGCTGGCCAACGGCGAGTACTTCGCCCGCGTGTGCCGCGACATCACCGCCATCATCGAGTCGGTCACTGAGGAGGGCAACGTGTTCCGCGTCGACCTGCGCCTGCGTCCCGAGGGGCGCATGGGCGCGGTGGCGCGGTCGCTCGACGCGTATCGCACCTACCACCGCGAACGCGCCGAGCTCTGGGAGCGCCAGGCCTTGCTCAAGGCGCGGGTGGCGGCCGGCGACGAGCGCGTCGGTGCCCGCTTCATGGACTGGGCGCGCCAGACCGTCTACCGGCCCGGCCTCGACGAGCGCATCCTGCCCGCCATCCGCGCCATGAAGCACGGGATCGACCGCGACCTGGGCCGGCGCGGTCAGTCGCTGGCCAGCAACGTCAAGCTCGGCCGCGGCGGCATCCGCGAGATCGAGTTCATCGTGCAGGGTCTGCAGCTCCTCTATGGCGGCGACGACCCGTGGCTGCGCGAGCGCAACTCGCTCAAGGCGCTGTTCCGCCTCACCGAGCGCGGCTACCTGGCGCCCGACCTCGGCCGTGCGTTGTCGCACGCGCTCGTGCACCTGCGCACGGTCGAGCACCGCCTGCAGCTCCTGCACGAGTTCCAGACTCACACGCTCCCGGAGGCGACGGGCGATCTGGGCCGTCTCGCCCGCCGGCTCGGCATCGAGGGCTCACCGGCCCGGGCCGCGCGGACGTTCCGCGCCCGCCACCGGACGGTGACGGCGGCCGTGCACCGCGCGTTCGTGGAGTTCTTCCGCGAGCGGCCGGCGCGAGCGCGGCGGCGCGTGCGCCTGCCGGGGCTCGTCGCGCTGCGCGCCACCGGCTTCACCGATCCCGAGCGCGCGCGCCACAACCTGCGCCTCATCCTGGAGGGACGTCCGCTGGTGCCCTACGCCGGCGCGCTGCGGGCCGCGCTCGAGCGGCTGTACCCGACGCTGCTCGACGCGCTCTGGAAGAGCCCGGACCCCGACGAGGCGCTCAACCAGTTCGAGCGCTTCCTGTCGGCGGCCGGCCCGCGCGCCGGCTACATCGAGCTGCTCGCCGACAATCGGACGCTGCTCGACGGCCTCATCCGGCTATGCGCCGGCGGCGACCTGCTCACCCAGCTGCTGATCACGCAACCCGAGCTGCTGGCCTCGCT
>JBGPZN010000550.1:0-2491 GCA_041493815.1 Methylomirabilia bacterium | reverse complement strand
TCCCGCTCGCCGGCGCCGCGCTCCTCGTTCGCGCCAGCGGCCGGGCGGCGGCCCTCGTGCACGGGGTCACGGCGCTGGCCACCGTCGTCATCGCCCTCGCCGTGAGCATCGCCGTCGTGCGGGAGGCGACACTCCAGGCGCTGGGCGGGTTCCTGCGCGCCGACGCGCTCTCGGCGTGGATGGTGGCGCTGGTGGGCGTGGTGGCGGGACTGGCGGCGGTGGAGGCGCCCCACTATGCGCACGGCGCCGCCCGCCGGTTCTATCCGTTCTTCCACCTCTTCGTCTTCACGATGCTGCTGGCCGTCACCACCGACGACCTCGGCTTCATGTGGGTGGCCATCGAGGGCACGACGCTCGCGTCGGTCTTCCTCGTCAACTTCGAGCGCACGCGCGCCTCGCTGGAGGCGTCCTACAAGTACGTGCTGATCTGCTCGGTGGGAATCGCGGTGGCCTTCCTCGGCACCGTGCTCGTCTACTTCGCCGACGTCGCGCACTTCGCCGGCACCGAGCACGCGCTGCGGTGGACGACGCTGCAGCGCCTCGCCCCCGCCCTGCCCCCGCGCATCGTGGAGATGGCCTTCGTGTTCCTGCTGGTCGGCTACGGCACCAAGGCGGGACTGGCGCCCATGCACACCTGGTTGCCGGACGCTCACAGCGAGGCGCCGGCGCCGGTGAGCGCGATGATGTCCGGCGTCCTGCTGGCCATCGGCGTCTACGCGATCCTCCGCTTCAAGCCCATCGTGGACGTCGCGGCCGGCCCCGTCGTGGCGCGCCGGCTGCTCCTGGGACTCGGGCTGGCCTCGATGGCGGTGGCGGCGGCGTTTCTCTGGAACCCCAAGAACTACAAGCGCATGCTGGCCTACTCCAGCGTCGAGCACCTCGGCCTCGTCAGCGTCGGCCTCGGCTTCGGCGGGCCGTGGGGCCTGGCGGGCGCCGTCCTGCACATCGCCAACCATGCCCTCGCGAAGTCGGTGCTCTTCCTCCTCTCCGGGCGGATCCGTGCCGCCTACGCCTCGATGGAGATCGCGGCGGTCCGCGGACTGCTGGCCCGCCTGCCGGTGAGCGGACCGCTGTTCTTCGCGGCGATGCTGGCGCTCCTGGGGCTGCCGCCGTTCGGCCTGTTCGTCAGCGAGGTGATGATCATCGGCGCGGGATTCGCGGCCGGGCACGTCCTGGCCCCGGTGATCGCGCTGGTGCTCCTCGCCATCGCCTTCGCCGGGATCCTGCGCGCGCTCCAGCGGATGCTCCACGGGGAGGCGGCCGGCCGCGGGGTCGAGCGCCAGGGGTGGGCGGCGGTGCCGATGGTCGCCGCGCTCGTCCTGCTCCTCATGACGGGGCTGGCGTGGCCCCCCGGTCTGGCCGGGGCGCTGGCCAGCATCACGGCGGTGATCGCGGCGCCATGAGCGCACCGGCCGTCGAGCGCGCGCTCGTCGATCACGGCGGCACCGCCATCGTCCGCGACGGCGAGTCGCTGCGCGCACGCGTGCGTCCGGCCGAGGTCCGACCGCTCGCCGACGCCCTCGCGGGCCTCGGCCTCGAGCTGCAGCTGTTCACCGCCGCCGACACCCGGACGGCCGGCGGCGACCTCACGCTCGTCTACGTGTTCGCGCCGACGACGCACCGGCCCGCCGTCACCGTCCTGGCCTCGCTGGCCCCGCACGACCCCCGCGTGCCCTCGCTGGCCACGCGCTCGTTCGCGGCGAGCCGCTTCGAGCGCGAGGTGCACGATCTCTTCGGTATCGTGCCCGAGGGCCACCCCGACCTGCGTCGGCTGGCGCTCCATCAGTTCTGGCCGGCCGGCTATCACCCGCTCCGCCGCGACGCGCCCGCCCGCGTGGAGTTCCGCGACGAGGGGCAGCCGTTTCCCTTTCGCGCGGTGGAGGGGGAGGGCATCTTCGAGATCACGGTGGGGCCCGTGCACGCCGGCATCATCGAGCCCGGCCACTTCCGCTTCAGCGTCGAGGGCGAGACCATCGTCAACCTCGAGACGCGGCTCGGCTTCGTGCACAAGGGCACGGAGAAGCTGTTCGAGACGCTGCCGTTCGCCCGGACGTGGGAGCTGGCCGAGCGGATCTCCGGCGACACCAGCGTGGGGCACGCGCTCGCCTACTGCCGCGCGCTCGAGGCGCTGGCCGGCTGCGTGATCCCGCCGCGGGCGGCCGCGCTGCGGGCCGTGCTGCTCGAGCTGGAGCGGCTCTACAACCACGTCGGCGACGTCGGGATGATCGTCAACGACACCGGCTTCGCCTTCGGCCACGCCCACTGCTTCCGCCTGCGCGAGGAGCTGTTGCGCCTGAACGCGCGCCTGACCGACCACCGTCTCCTCCGCGCCGCCGTGGTGCCGGGCGGGGTGGCCGGCGCCGCCGCCGCCCCGCTGCCGTCGGTCGCGCGCGACGTCGCCCGCCTCGCGCAGGACTTCGAGGAGGTGGCGCGCCTGTCGCTCGACAACATGATGGTCCTCGAGCGCCTGCAGGGCACGGGCCGGCTCACC
>JBGPZN010000542.1:0-2545 GCA_041493815.1 Methylomirabilia bacterium | reverse complement strand
GTGGACGAGTCGCTTCCTGCACGAGCGGGGCGCCCGCGTGGTGGCGGCGTCGGACGCCCGCGGCGGCGTGCACAACGCCGAGGGCCTCGACGTGCCGGCGCTGCTCGCCCACGTGCGGGCCACGCGCTGGATCGAGGGGTTTCCCGGCGGCGCGCCCCTCACCAACGAGGCGCTGCTGCTGCTCGACGTGGACGTGCTGGTGCCGGCCGCGCTCGGCGGCGTCATCACCGAGGCGAACGCGGCCGAGGTGCGCGCCCAGATCGTGCTGGAGGCGGCCAACGCGCCTACCACGCCCAGGGCCGACGAGATCCTGCACCATCGCGGCGTCACCGTGCTGCCCGATATCTACGTCAACGCCGGCGGCGTGACGGTCTCCTACTTCGAGTGGGCGCAGAACATCCAGCAATTCCCGTGGGAGGAAGACCGGATCACGGCCGAGCTCGGCCGCCACATGCGCGAGGCCTACGCCACGCTGGCGCGGGTGGCGCGCGAGCGCAAGGTCTCGTTCCGCACGGCCGCCTTCATCGTCGCCATCGGCCGCGTGGGGCGGGCGACCGTGCTCAGGGGGATTTGAGGGTGACGAGCTCCGAGGCGGCCAAGATCGTGCGCAGCGTGCTCTGCCGGGGGCTGACCTTCGAGCAGGCCGATCAGATCATCAAGGCGATGGTCCCGGTCACCGCCGAGCCGGGCACGGTGGTGCTGCGCGAGGGCGAGCGCAGCCAGGGCCTGCTCGTGCTGCTCGATGGCTCGGCCGAGGTCGTCAAGCAGGGCCGGGACGGCGGCGAGGTGCTGATCGCCAGCGTGGAGGCGCCGACGGTGCTGGGGGAGATGAGCCTGATCACCGAGCGGCCGTACTCGGCGACCGTCCGTGCGCTCACCGCCTGCGAGTTCCATCTCCTCACCCGCTCGCAGTTCGACCGGCTGATCAAGAGCGAGAGCCTGGCCGCCTACAAGCTCGTCGCCACGCTCGCCGACGTGATCGCGTGGCGCCTGGGTCGCATGGACGAGAAGTTCGTCGAGCTGTCGCGCCAGGGCGCCGGCGTCGCCCCGGTGGAAGAGCTCGCCGTGTTCAAGCACAAGCTCTTCACCGAGTGGAACTTGTAGGCGCGGCGACGGCGAGCGGCGGTTGGGGGGTGCTGCGGTGGAGGAATTGGCCGAAGCCGGGCTTCTGACGCAGCTGGCCGTTTTCCAGGAGGGGTTCGCCGCGGAGCAGGGTCATCCAGGGGCGGCCCTTGGTCTTGAAGCCTTCGTACAAGGTCCAGCCGGCGATGCCGTGATGGTCGGCGACGCGGATCGTGCCTTCGGCGGCGGGGTCCCAGATCAGCAAGTCGGCGTCGGCGCCGGGGCGGATCGCACCCTTGCGCGGGGAGAGGCCGAACATGCGCGCGGGGTTCTCGGCGAGGACGCGCGCCATCCACGTGAGCGGCAGTCCGCGGTTCACCACGCCCTCGGAGTAGACGAGGGGGACCAGCGTCTCCAGCCCCGGACTGCCGAACGGGATCACGTTGCCGTTGTCGTCGTGGAAGATGTTCTTCCAGCCCGGCTCCTTCATCGCCTTTGGGCGCGGTGAGTGATCGCTCGCCACGGCGGAGATCGGGCCCTGGCTCAGACCCGCCCACAGCGCCTCGCGATCGCCGCCGGCGGCCGGGCGCAGCGGCGGCCCGATCTTGGCCAGCGGCCCCCAGCGCTCCATCTCGTCTTCCGTCAGCAGCAGGTACTGCGGGCACGTCTCCGTCCACACGCGTTGCCCCCTCGCCTGCGCCTGCTTGATGCGTTCCAGACCCAGGCGGGTGGAGAGATGCACGACGTACACGGGGCAGTTCGTCATGCGGCCGATGAGGATGGCGCGGTTGATCGCCTCCTCTTCCGTCCAGTCGGGGCAGGTGGCGGGGAAGTCGCGCGGATGCACGCGGCCGGCGGCCAGCGCCCGGTCCTCCAGCCACGAGATGACGTCGCCGTTCTCGCAGTGGAGCTGGCAGAGCCCGCCGTGGGCGCCGATCAGCTCCATGGCGCCGGCGATCATCTCGTCGGAGCACATGCGGTTCTTGCGCTTCTTGTACGTCATGAACATCTTGAACGAGGTGACGCCGAGTCCGATCGCCTCCGGGATGCCCTCGAGGATCCACGGCTGGTTGCCGAGGATGAAATGAAAGCCGAAGTCGCAGACGGACTGGGCGCTGATCTCCTCGCGCAGGCGGTGGACGGCCTTCGGCAGCGACTCGCGCGCGCCCTCGTCGGCCACCACGAAGGACAGCAGCGTGCCGAGCCCGGCGTGGGCGGCGGCGAGGGGACCGCCGCGCCAGTCGTCGTACTCGGGACCGAGGTGCACGTGGCAGTCGATGGCGCCGGGGAAGACGATCTTGCCGCTGGCGTCGATCGTGCGCGCGGCCGGCGGCAGGTCCTCCACCGGCGCCACCGCGACGATGCGCCCGCCGCGGATGCCGACGGCGGCGTCGTCGAGGACGTCGGTGGACGTCACGACGCGCCCGCCGGCGACCACGAGGTCCAGCGCGCGCGCGGTCACGACCGCGGCTCCGTTCGCAGG
>JBGPZN010000119.1:0-8692 GCA_041493815.1 Methylomirabilia bacterium | reverse complement strand
TATGAGGAAATTGCTGGCATGAGAGCGCTCACCGTCGTCCTCGTCGTGGCCCTGGCCGTTGCCATCGCCCCCACCGGGTCGCGGTCGGCGCCGGTGACGGGGCCCGCCCACGGGCTGTCCATCCACGGCGACCTCAAGTACCCTCCCGGCTTCGCGCGCTTCGCCTACGTCGACCCGCGCGCACCGAAGGGTGGCAGCGTCACGCTCTCCGCGATCGGCACCTTCGACAACCTCAACCCCTACATCCTCAAGGGCGTGTCGGCCGTCGGCATCGCGACCACGTTCGACACGCTCACGGTCAACTCGTCGGACGAGCCGTCGTCCGAGTACGGGCTGGTGGCCGAGACGATCGACACGCCGCCCGATCGCTCGTGGGTGGCGTTCACGCTCCGTCGCGCCGCCCGCTTCCACGACGGCAGCCCCATGACCGTCGAGGACGTGATGTGGACCTTCGACACGCTGCGGACGAAGGGGCATCCGCAGTACCGCTCGTACTACGCCGCGGTCGCGAGCGTCGAGAAGACGGGGCCGCGCACGGTGCGCTTCACCTTCAAGGAGGGCGACAACCGCGAGCTGCCGGTGATCGTGGGTCAGCTTCCCGTGCTCTCGAAGGCGTACTGGGCCGGGCGCGACTTCACGAAGACGACCCTGCAGGCGCCGCTCGGCAGCGGGCCGTACCGGGTGGAGTCGCTGGAGCCCGGGCGCTCGATCGTCTATCGCCGCGTGAGCGACTACTGGGGCGCCGCGCTGCCCGTCAACGTGGGCCGCTACAACTTCGACGCGCTTCGCTACGACTACTACCGCGACGACACGGTGGCGCTGGAGGCCTTCAAGGGCGGCGCCTACGACCTGCGGCAGGAGAGCTCGTCGAAGAACTGGGCGAGGGCGTACGACATTCCGGCGGTGCGGGACGGTCGGATCCGCAAGGAGCAGATCCCCAATGAGATCCCCACCGGCATGCAGGGCTTCGTCTTCAACACACGCCGGGCCATCTTCCAGGACCCCCGCGTGCGCCAGGCGCTGGCCGCCGCCTTCGACTTCGAGTGGAGCAACGCCCACCTGTTCTACGGCGCCTACGCGCGCACCCGCAGCTACTTCTCGAACTCCGAGCTGGCCTCGCGCGGGTTGCCCAGCCAGGCCGAGCTGGCGGTGCTGGCCCCGTTCCGCGGCCGCGTGCCCGACGAGGTGTTCACGCGCGAGTACCAGCCGCCGTCGACGGGCCCCGACGGCCTGCGGCCGAACCTCGTCCGCGCCCTGGATCTCTTGAAGCAGGCGGGCTGGGTCGTGCGCGACATGCGCCTGGTAAACGCCGAGACCGGCCGGCCGCTGGCGTTCGAGATCCTGCTCGACAACCCCAGCTTCGAGCGCATCACGCTGCCCTTCGTGAAGAACCTCGAGCGCCTCGGCGTCACCGCGCGGGTGCGCACGGTGGACTCGGCCCAGTACGAGTACCGCGCCAAGCAGTTCGACTTCGACATGACGGTGGGGCTCTTCCCGCAGTCCTCGTCGCCGGGCAACGAGCAGGTCGACTACTGGGCGTCGGTCTCCGCCGCCACGCCGGGCAGCCGCAACCTGCCGGGCGTGCGCGATCCCGTGGTGGACCGGCTGATCGAGCTGCTCATCGCCGCGCCGGACCGCGCCGCCCTGGTCGCGCGCACGCGCGCGCTGGACCGCGTGCTGCTGTGGGGCCACTACGTCATCCCGCAGTTCCACATCAGCGCGTTCCGGGTGGCCTACTGGGACCGCTTCGGCCGGCCGGCCGTCTCGCCGAAGTACGAGCTCGGGGTCGACACCTGGTGGGTCGATCCGCAGAAGACGGGGAGTCGCCGGTAGTGCTCGCCTACCTCGCCCGCCGCCTGCTCCTGGTCGTCCCGACGCTGTTCGGGATCATGCTCGCCAACTTCCTGATCGTGCAGGCGGCGCCCGGCGGCCCCGTCGACCTCATGCTGGCCCGCATCCGGGGGGCGACGATCCAGGCCACGGCGCGCGTGGGCGGCACCGGCGGCGGCGAGACGGCCGGCGGTCGCGCCGTGCGCTCGGGGCCGGGCGGCGAGGAGGAGGGTGTGTCGCGCGCGTCGCGCGGCATCGATCCCGAGCTGGTGCGCCAGCTCGAGAAGCAGTTCGGCTTCGACAAGCCGGCCTGGCAGCGCTTCGTCCACATGCTCCGCAGCTACCTGGTCTTCGACCTCGGCTCCAGCTTCTACCGCGACCGCCCCGTGCTCGGCCTCATGCTCGAGAAGCTGCCGGTGTCGATCACGCTCGGCCTGTGGACGACGCTGCTCGTGTACCTGATCTCGATCCCGCTCGGCGTCGCCAAGGCCGTGCGCGACGGCACGCCCTTCGACGTGTGGACGAGCGCGGCGGTGATCGTCGGCTACGCCATTCCCGGCTTCCTCTTCGCCATCCTGCTGGTCGTGCTCGTGGCCGGCGGCTCCTTCGTGCAGTGGTTCCCGCTGCGCGGCCTCACCTCCGACACCTGGGCGCTGCTGTCCTGGCCCCAGCGCATCGCGGACTACCTGTGGCACATCGCTCTCCCGGTGCTCGCGCTCGTCGTGGGCGGCTTCGCCAGCCTCACGATGCTGACGAAGAACTCCTTCCTCGACGAGATCAACAAGCAGTACGTGGCCACCGCGCGGGCCAAGGGGCTCTCCCGGCGCCGCGTGCTCTACGGTCACGTGTTCCGCAACGCCATGCTGATCGTCGTGGCCGGCTTCCCGGGCGCGTTCGTCGCCATCTTCTTCGCGGGCGAGCTGCTGATCGAGGTGATCTTCTCGCTCAACGGCCTGGGCCTGCTGGGCTTCGAGGCCGCGGTGAACCGCGACTACCCGGTGATGTTCGGCACCCTCTACGTCTACACGCTGATCGGGCTGCTGCTGAACATCGTGACCGACCTCACCTACACGGCCATCGATCCCCGGATCGACTTCGAGCGGCGGGACACGTGAGCCTCTCGCCGCTGACCCGCCGCCGGCTGGCCAGCTTCCGCGCCAGTCGCCGCGGCTACTGGTCGCTGTGGATCTTCCTCACGCTGTTCGTCCTCTCGCTCGGCGCCGATCTCCTGGCCAACGACCGGCCCCTGCTGGTGCGCCACCACGGCCGCTTCTACGTGCCCGTCCTGCGCGCGTATCCCGAGACCGCGTTCGGGGGCGCGCTGCCGACGGAGGCCGCGTACCGCGACCCCGACGTGCGGCGGCTCATCGAGGCGCGCGGATGGAGCGTGTGGCCTCCCGTGCCCTACCGCTACGACACGATCGACTGGGAGCTGCCGGGCCCGGCGCCCGCGGCGCCCTCGCCGCGCCACTGGCTCGGCACCGACGACCAGGGACGCGACCTGCTCGCGCGGCTCGTCTACGGCTTCCGCATCTCCGTGCTCTTCGGGCTGGCGCTCACCCTGACGAGCTCCCTGATCGGCGTGGCGGCGGGCGCGGTGCAGGGTTACTTCGGCGGCTGGACAGATCTGATATTCCAGCGCGTCATCGAGGTGTGGTCGGGGCTGCCCATCCTCTACCTGCTCATCATCCTCGCCAGCATCGTGCAGCCGAGCTTCTGGTGGCTGCTCGGCCTCATGCTGCTCTTCTCGTGGATGTCGCTGGTGGGTGTGGTGCGGGCCGAGTTCCTGCGCGCCCGCAACCTCGACTACGTGCGCGCGGCCCGCGCGCTCGGCGTGCGCAACACGGTGATCATGGCCCGCCACCTGCTGCCCAACGCCATGGTGGCGACGCTGACGTTCCTGCCGTTCATCCTCAACGGGGCCATCACCACGCTGACGTCGCTCGACTTCCTCGGCTTCGGCCTGCCGCCCGGCTCCGCCTCGCTCGGCGAGATCCTGGCCCAGGGCAAGGCCAACCTCCAGGCGCCCTGGCTCGGCCTCACCGGCTTCGCCGTGCTCGCCGTGATGCTCTCGCTCCTGATCTTCGTCGGCGAGGCGGTGCGCGACGCCTTCGATGCCCGGAAGGTGCGGTGAGCCCGCTGCTCGCCGTCCGCGACCTGTCGGCGTCGTTCGCCGTGGAGGGCGGCGAGGTGGCGGCGGTGCGGCACGTCTCGTTCGCCATCGAGCGCGGAGAGTCGCTGGCGCTGGTGGGCGAGAGCGGTTCCGGCAAATCGGTCACGGCGCTGTCGATCATGCAGCTGCTGCCCTATCCGACGGCCCGGCATCCGGGCGGCAGCATCCTGTTCCAGGGCCGGGAGCTGATCGGCGCCCCCGAGGCGACGATGCAGCAGGTGCGCGGCGATCGCATCGCGATGATCTTCCAGGAGCCGATGACGTCGCTCAATCCGCTGCACTCCATCGAGAAGCAGGTGAACGAGGTCCTGCGCGTGCACAAGCGGCTGTCGCGGTCGGCCGCCCGCGCGCGCACGCTGGAGCTCCTGCGGCTGGCCGGCCTGCCGGAGGCCGAGCGCCGGCTCGACGCCTACCCGCACCAGCTGTCGGGGGGCCAGCGCCAGCGGGTGATGATCGCCATGGCGCTGGCCAACGAGCCCGACCTGCTCATCGCCGACGAGCCCACGACGGCGCTCGACGTCACCATCCAGGCCCAGATCCTCACGCTGCTCGGCGAGCTGCAGGCCAAGTTCGGCATGGCGCTGCTGCTCATCACCCACGACCTCGGCATCGTCCGCAAGATGGCCGAGCGCGTGTGCGTGATGAGCGCGGGCGAGATCGTCGAGGCCGGCGCCACCCGCGAGGTCTTCGACGCGCCCCGCCACCCGTACACGCAGCACCTGCTCGCGGCCGAGCCGCGCCCGATGGCGCGCGCCCCCCGGGCGGACGCGCCGGTCGTGGTGGAGGCGGAGGACGTCCGCGTGTGGTTCCCGATCCGCCGCGGGCTGCTGCGGCGCACGGTGGGGCACGTCAAGGCGGTCGACGGCGTGAGCGTGACCGTGCGCGAGGGCCAGACGGTAGGCGTGGTGGGCGAGAGCGGCTCCGGCAAGACCACGCTCGGCCTGGCGCTCCTGCGCCTGCAGGCGTGCGAGGGCCGGATCCGCTTCGCCGGCCGCGATCTGCCGGGCCTGTCGCCGGGCGCGCTGCGGTCGCTGCGCCGCGAGATGCAGGTGGTCTTCCAGGACCCGTTCGGCGCGCTGTCGCCGCGCATGTCGGTCGCGCAGATCGTCGGGGAGGGGCTGGGGGTCCACGGCATCGGCGCCACGCCGAGCGAGCGTCGCGAGCTCATCGACGCCGCGCTGGGCGAGGTGGGCCTCGACCCGGCTCTGCGCGACCGCTATCCCCACGAGTTCTCCGGCGGCCAGCGCCAGCGCATCGCGATCGCCCGCGCCCTGGTCCTGAAGCCGCGCTTCGTGGTCCTCGACGAGCCGACCTCCGCGCTGGACATGTCCGTGCAGGCGCAGGTCGTCGACCTTCTGCGCGAGCTGCAGGCGCGTCACCGCCTCGCCTACCTCTTCATCAGCCACGACCTCAAGGTTGTCCGCGCGATGAGCGACGAGATCCTGGTCATGCGCGACGGCCGCGTGGTCGAGCAGGGGCCGACCGCGCGCATCTTCGAGCAGCCGGCGCAGGCCTACACCCGCGCGCTGATGGCGGCGGCCTTCGAGCTGGAGGCGCTCGAGGAGGGTTCCGTCAGGACGTAGGCGGGCACGTGCTCGCACAAGGAGGATCGGTGATGACAGCGCATCGAATCGTATCGCGCGAAGAGTGGATCGCGGCACGCCGCCAGCACCTCGCCCGCGAGAAGGAGTTCACGCGGCTCCGCGACGAGCTGAGCCGGGAGCGGCGGGAGCTGCCGTGGGTGAAAGTGGACACCCCCTACGTGTTCGACGGCCCCGGCGGCCGCGAGTCGCTCGCGGATCTCTTCGGGGGGCGCAGCCAGCTCATCGTCCAGCACTTCATGTTCGACCCGAGCTGGGAGGAGGGCTGCAAGAGCTGCTCGTTCTGGGTCGACAACTTCGACGGCATCGTCGTGCACCTGAACCACCGAGACACCAGCCTGGTCCTCGTCTCGCGCGCCCCGCTCGCGACCCTCGAGGCCTACCGC
This sequence comes from Methylomirabilia bacterium, assembly GCA_041493815.1. Taxonomy (GTDB): domain Bacteria; phylum Methylomirabilota; class Methylomirabilia; order Rokubacteriales; family CSP1-6; genus AR5. Next base: position 2,702 of record JBGPZN010000119.1, on the reverse strand, counting down.
CGGCGCATGGGCTGGCGCGTCAAGTGGGTGTCGTCACACCAGACGGACTTCAATCGCGACTATCACGTCACCTTCACCCCCGAGGAGCTCGAAGGGAAGCAGGCGTACTACAACTACGCCGTCGGCGGCTTCCCGGTGGCCGAGGCTCCCGGCATCAGCGTGTTCATCCGCGAGGCCGGCGGCGCGATCTATCACACGTACTCGTGCTACGCGCGCGGTCTGGACATGCTCAACGGCGCCTATCACCTGATGGATCTGCTGCCCAAGGGCCGCGACGAGGCGGGGCTGAGCTCCTCGATGGAGTGGTTGCGGCACCACGACCGCTACGAGGACGCGCCGCTCATCCCGGCGGGCGGATTGTCGAGGCCGGCTCGGCCGCAGCCACGATCTTGACTCGGCGCCGGAGACGGCGCACCCTTCCCGACCGATGAGGACCGGCGGCGAGTATCGAGACGCCCTGCGCGACGGACGCAGGGTGTGGGTCATGGGCGAGGGTCTCGTCGAGGACGTGACGCTGCATCCCGCGACCCGCCCGATGGTGGACGAGTACGTCGCCTGGTACGACCGCCATCACGATGCCGCGTGGCGGGACGTCGTCCTCACGCCGCCGGATGCGGGCGGCGCCCGGGCGCCCTGGGCGTTCGCCCTGCCGAAGAGCCCGGCCGACCTGCGCGCGATGGGCCGCAGCTACTCCGCCACGATCTTCCTGACCGCCGGCAACATGACGCACACGCCCGGGTACGGCAATCTCATCGCGCTCGGCATCCGCGACGCCGTCCGCCAGCGCAACGTGTCGCCGGAGCAGCTCGCCAGCGCGACGCGCTACCGCGACGACATCGCGCGCACGGGACGGTTCCTCACGTTCTGCGCGGGCGCGGCCACCATCGGCGCCCGGCTGCACGAGGACCCGCGCGAGCGCGCCGCGCTCCGCGTCGTCCGCGAGACCGGCGCCGGCCTGGTGCTGCGGGGCAAGGTGGGCATGCACACCAGTCCCGTCTACGCCGAGGAGGTCTACATCGGCAGCCACTCGGGGATCGATCGCGACGGGCATCGGGCGACGTTCGTCGTCGCTGTGAACGCGCCCGGCGTCACCGTCGTCTGCCGCAAGATGTCCGCGCGCCACTCGAACCCGTTCCTGGCGCCGCTGAGCAGCCGCTTCGACGAGCTGGACGGCCAGATGTGGCTGGACGACGTGCTCGTCCCCTGGGAGCGCGTCTTTCTGACGGAGCCGACGCCGGAGCCCATCGCCTCGTGGTGCTTCTGGCATCAGCTCTACTGCTGGCTGGCCAAGGCCGAGTTCACGCTGGGCCTGGCGCTGGCGTGCGCGGACGCGATGGGCCTCAAGGAGCACGAGCCGACGATCGAGTACCTGATGGACCTCGTCATCGACGTGCAGACGGTGCGGAGCTGCCAGACCGCCGCCGAGCTGGATCCCGAGCTCACCGCCGACGGCTACTGCGTCCCCGGCCGCGCCCACGTGGCGGCGGGCAGCATCGCCATGCAGAAGGCGCGGCAGCGCATGGCCGAGATCCTCAGGATCGTACCGGGCTCGTCACTGGTCGTCGCGCCGTCCGACAAGGACCTGGCCGCGCCGGAGGTGGGGGCCGGCCTCGAGGAGTCGTTCGGCGGCGGCGGCTACACCGCGCTGCAGCGGGCGGCGCTGCTCCAGCTCGCCTCCGACCACGTGGCCTCCGCGCTGGACGGCCGCGAGTCCGCCTTCGAGCTGCACGCCAACGGCGGCTTGCAGGCGTGGCGCGCGCGGATGCGGCGCCACTTCAGCGGGTACAACGAGCTCGCCAACGGCGTGCTGCGCGCGCTCAACCTGGACATGCCGGCGATCGACCTCGAGCATCTGCGCGCCGTCGCGATGCCACAGCGGCGGCCGGTGACCCCGTCGCCGGCCGGGGGGGCGTGAGCGTGGACAGCTTTCAGATCTTCGGAGTCCAGTTCCTCCTGAGCACGATCGTCTGCGGGCTCATCGCCAGGTGGTACGTGGCGCCGCGGCTCGCCGCCATGCCACTCCACCGGGCGCTCGTGCCGCTGCTCGTTCCCCATGCCTTCCGCCACCTCGGTATGGTGTTCCTGATCCCGGCGGTGGTGGCGCCGACGCTGCCGTTGGAGTTCGCCCGTCCCGCCGCCTACGGCGATCTCATCTCCGGCGTGCTCGCGCTGGCGGCCATCGTGGCGCTGCGGGGCCGCTCGCCGGCGGCGATGCCGCTCACCTGGCTCTTCAACATCGTGGGGACGCTGGACCTGCTGTACGCGTTCTACCAGGGAGTCAGCCGCGACGTCGGGCCGCACCTGGGCTCGGCCTGGTACATTCCGACCTTTGCCGTCCCGGTTCTCTACGTGACGCACTTCATGATCTTCGTCAGGCTCGTGCGGCAGTCGCGCTCGCCGAACCCGGGAGCGGCCTGACGCCGGCGGTCGCGCGTTCGCGGGGCCGGTCGTGTGGACCCGTACGGACGCTTCGCCCCCGCCGGTCTTGACTCCAGCGCCCGACTGACGCAGCCTCAGGGGCCCAGGGAGGGCGTCATGAGCGACGTGCGGGAGCTGACGTACGGCGAGGCGGTGAAGGAGGCGATCGCCGAGGAGATGCGGCGCGACCCGCGCGTGTTCCTCATCGGCGAGGACGTGGCGGAGGCCGGCCATCCCTTCAAGACGCTGGTGGGGCTGGTGCAGGAGTTCGGCACCGAGCGCGT
>JBGPZN010000587.1:0-2280 GCA_041493815.1 Methylomirabilia bacterium | reverse complement strand
GGGTCTCCACGGTCAGCGCGTCCAGGCGCATCAGCTCTCCCTCCGGAGCCACAGGTTACCGAACCGGTCGACGTCGCCGACGTGGCCGGTCGGCACGAGGACGGTCGTGTCCGTCTGCTCGACGATGGCCGGGCCGGCGAGCCGCGCGCCCCGGCCGAGCCCGGCGCGATCGAAGACCTGCGCCTGGGTGGGGCGGCCGTCGAGCCAGATCCGGCGCGTCGCGTGGGGTGCCGCAGACGCCGCGCCGGCCGGAACCTCGGCGAGTGGCACCCGGGGTCGCCCGGCCCGGAGCTGCACGCGGAGGTTCACGATCTCCGCCGGCGCCTGGCGATCCGCGTGGCCGAACGCACGCTCGTGCGCGCGGTGGAAGGCGGACAGGATCGCCGCTTCGCCGCCGGGCACGAGCCAGGCGGGCTCGACCGGCACCTCGATCTCGTACGACTGGCCGACGTAGCGCATATCCGCGGCGGGACGAAAGGTGGCGGCCCCCGCGCCGGCGCCGTGGCGCGCGAGCCAGTCCGCGAGCTCGGCCCGGAGGGTGTCGTACTGCTCGCCGAGCGCGGCGGCCTCGAGGGGGGCGGCCTCCACGCGCACGTGCACCGTGCGGACCGCGTCGTTCACGATGTCGGCGCTGATCGCGCCCAGCGCGCAGAGTGTCCCCGGCGAGCGCGGAACGAAGACGGTGGGGATGCCGACCTCGCGGGCGACGAGCGCGCCCACCACCGGCCCCGCGCCTCCGAAGGCGACGAGCGCGAAGTTGCGCGGGTCCACCGCCGCCCGCGAGAGGATCTTGGTGAACTCCGCGTACATGTTCGAGACGGCGACCCGGACCACGCTCTCGGCCGCCTCGTCCGGCGTCATCCCGAGCGGCCCGGCGAAGCGCGCGATGGCCTCCTCGGCCAGGGCGCGGTGCAGGCGCATCCGGCCACCGAGGAACCGCTCGGGATCGAGAAAGCCGGACACGAGGAACGCGTCGGTGAGCGTGGCGTCCTTGCCGCCCCTGCCGTAGCAGGCGGGGCCGGGCTGCGCCCCCGTGCTCTGCGGACCGACCTTCGGCACCCCGACCTCGTCCACCCACGCCACCGAGCCGCCGCCGGCGCCGATCGCCGTCACGCCCACCACCGGCATCATCACCGGCACGCCGCCGATGTGCTCGCTCGTGCTGGAGCGCGGCCGCCCGTCCTCGACGACCGCCATGTCGGCGCTGGTGCCGCCGACGTCCAGCGTGATGACGTTCGGCAGGCCGGCCTGACCGGCGACGTAGGCGGCGCCGATCACGCCCGAGGCAGGTCCGGACAGCAGTGTCGCCACCGTCTGCGCGCGGGCGGCGGCCACGGGCATGATGCCGCCGTTCGACTTGGTGACGTGTGGCGTGGCCGGCACGCCACGCGCGGCGAGCGCCTGCTCGAACCCCTCGAGGTAGCGCCGGACCTTCGGCTGCACGTAGGCGTCGAGCGCGGCGAGGGCCGTCCGCTCGTACTCGCGCGCCTGCGGCCAGACGTCGGCGGAGATGCTCACCGGCACTCCGGGCGCGGCCGCCTCGGCGACCGTCCGCGCCCGGCGCTCGTGCGCGGGGTTGCAATACGCGTGGAGGAGCGAGACCACGATACCCTCGACGCCCTGGCCGGCCAGGCGGCGCACCGCCTCCCGCACGCTTCCCTCGTCGAGCGGCGTGTCCACGCCGCCGTCGGCGCGGAGGCGCTCGCTCACCTCGGCCACGCGGGCGCGCGGGATCAGCGGCAACGGCCGCGAGCCATCCAGGTCGAACGGATTGGGCAGCCGCAGCCGCTGCAGCTCGAGCACGTCGCGAAAGCCCTCGGTGACGAGGAGGCCGAGGCGGGCGCCGGTCCGCTGGATCAGCGTGTTCACGGCGATCGTGGTGCCGTGCACGACGGCGCCGATCTCGCGGAGGTCGACGCCGTGCTCGTCCGCGAGACGGTCCAGGCCGACGCGCACCGCCTCGGCGAACTCGTGCGGGGTCGACGGGATCTTCAGGCCGAGCAGCTCGCCGGTCTGCGTGTCGAAGAGGGCGAAGTCGGTGAACGTCCCGCCGATGTCGATCCCGAGCCAGTGGCGCGCCACGACCGTTGCTGTACCGCGGTGGGGGGGCGAAGTCAATCGCGCCTAGGCCGGCGGCGTCCGGAACATCTCGTCGATCTCGACCTGGTAGCCGTTGGCCAGACGGTTCGTCTCGTTCGCCATGCCGACCACGGCCATGAGCTCGCCCAGCATCTCGTCGGTCATGCCGCGCGTGCGGGCGGAGGCGGTGTGGGAGGCGAT
>JBGPZN010000040.1:0-13462 GCA_041493815.1 Methylomirabilia bacterium | reverse complement strand
GGTGAAAATCAAGATGAGTAACTATCCTCTCAAGCGGTCGCGGCGCACGAGAAGACGTCGTGTTAAGTAAACGGCATTGGGCCTAGTGCAGGCCTAGTGCTGGAGTGATGGGGCCCAGGCGGTGGTGCGTCCGGCGATGGTGTCCCAGCGGATCTGGGCGCCGGTCGTTGTTTTCGCCAGCGGGTCGTGATCCCAGCGTCGGTGGAACAGCCATGTTCGCGGGTAGCGGTCGCTGTCGGCGCCAGTCTTGACGGCGGTCGTCAGGACGGTGCGAAGGCGGCGGCGTAGGCGTGAGGACTCGACGGGGGTGAGGGTGCGGGCGGGGCGGTGGGGGGCGATGCGCGCTTGATAAAGGACTTCGTCGGCGATCCAGTTGCCGACGCCGGCGGCAAAGGTCTGGTCGAGCAGCAACGCCTTCATCGGCGCGGTGCGCTCGCGCAGGAGCGCCAGGAAGCGCGCGGGGAACGGCAGCTCGTGCAGCGCGTCAAAGCCGAGATCGGCCACGGGAGGCTCGCGGCGGGGATCGTCGCGCAGTCGGATGCGCCCGAGGCGCCGGGCGTCGGCCATCGCCAGCTCGCCGCCGTCGTCGAAGGTGAGCCTCAGCTTGACGAAGCGGGGCGGCCATCCGGTCGGTGTCGACCCGCGCGTGGACTTCAGCCGCAGCGATGGCCGGGTTGGAACGTGCAGGCCGCCGGTCATGCCGAAGTGCATCAGCAGCCAAGGGCGGCGGTCCAGCTCGAGCCAGAGGTGCTTGCCGTGCCGCCGCGCGGCCCGCACGCGCCGCCCGCGCAGGGTGGCCCCCAGGCGCGCCGGCGTCACGCCCTCGACGACGATGGGATCGCTTGCGCACCACACGTCGACGATGCGCCGGCCCACCGCCACCCGCGTGGCGAGTCGGCGGGCCGTCTCGACCTCCGGCAGCTCGGGCACGCGGGCCGACTATTCGGCGACGATCTCGAGCAGCTCGACCTCGAAGATCAGCGTGGCGCCGGGCTTGATCCGCGGCGGCGCACCCCGCTCGCCATAGGCCAGCTCGGACGGGCAGACCAGCCGGCTCTTGCCGCCGGCCTTCATCTGCTGCACGCCCTCGGTCCAGCACTTGATGACGCCGTTGAGCGGGAACGTGGCCGGCTGGCCGCGCTGCACCGAGCTGTCGAAGACGCTGCCGTCGGTCAGCGTGCCGTGATAGTGCACCTTCACCTTGTCGGTCGCCTTGGGCGAGGGACCGGTGCCCGGCGTCAGCGTGGTGATCACGATGCCCGACTCGGTCTTCTTGGCGCCGGGCGCGGCGGCCGCCTTGGCCAGGTAGGCGTCACCGGCCTTCTTCTCCACGGCCGCCACCGTGGCGGCGCGCGTGGTGCGCAGCTGCTGGATCCGCTCCATGTACGCGCGCGGGTCGGCCTTGCGCGGGCGGCCCAGCACGCCGTCGGCGAGACCCGCCTTGACCATTTCCAGCTCGGCGGCGCTCAGCGCGAACGGCCCCAGCCGCTCGGCGAGCGAGTATCCGATCGCGTAGAAGGCCTTGTCGTCCTCGCTCTTCGGCTCCTGGCCGGGGGCCGGGGCGGGGACGGCGAGCACCGCGAGCACGAGCACGACGAGCCAACGCATGCGAACTCCTCCCGGGGTTAGGTCAGCACGGCCGTGGTCTGCCGGCGGATCAGCTCGAAGTCGATGGCGGCGCCCAGCCCGGGGCCGGTCGGCGCGTGCACGAGGCCGCGCGCGTCCACCTCGATGTCCTGGGCGAGGCCGTACTTCTGGGCGGCGGATGGCAGCAGCACCTCGAAGAACTCGCAGTTACGGATCGCCATGATCACGTGAAGGTTGGCGACGTTGTTGAGCGAGTTGCCGCCGTGGTGGATCTCGAAGTTCATGTGGAAGGCCTCGGCCAGGTGCGCGGTCTTCACCAGCGGCGTGATGCCGCCCTTCACGGCGGGGTCACCGCGCAGGTAGTCGGTCGCCCGCGCGGTGATCCACGGCGCCAGGGCCGTGAAGCCGCCCGGCGCGTACTCGGTGGCGAGGATCGGGATCCTGAGCTGCTGCTTGAGCTTGACGTAGTTGTAGAGGTCGTCGTCGGCCAGCGGATCCTCGTACCAGTGGAAGCCGAGCGCCTCGACGACGCGGCCGACTCGCAGCGCCTCCGGATACTGGTAGGCCCACGTCGAGTCGAGCATGACGGTGTAGTCGTCGCCGACCGCGCGCCGCACCGCCTCGCACACCGTGATATCGGTGGCCGGATCGGTGGGCGGATGGATCTTGTAGGCGGTCCAGCCGGCCGCACGATACGACGCGGCCTCCTCGGCGTACGCCTCCTTGGAGGCGAGCACCGACGAGGACGCGTAGGCCGGCGCCGAGTCGCGATAGGTGCCGAGCAGGCGGTGAATCGGCAGCCCGGCGATCTTGCCGCCGAGATCCCACAGGGCGACGTCCACGGCGCCGATCGCGCGCAGCGTGGTCTGGCGGTTGCGCTGCCACATCGCCTGCCACAGCCGCTCGCGCTCGAGCGGATCCTGGCCGAGCACCAGGGGCTTGAGGAACCGGATGAGCGACGCGGCGTCCATCGTCGCGCCACGCTGGGCGGAGCCGAGGAACGCGTGGCCCTCGAGCCCTTCGTCGGTGCGCAGCGTCAGCAGGCCGAGCTCGCTGGCGCCGCTGAAGCGGCCGGTGTGCCGGCCGTACGTGGTCGCGGGGATGCCGCTCCAGCTGAACAGCGTCAGGGTGACGTCGGTGATCTTCATCTTCACGCCTCCGCGTCGTGCGCGCGACCGGCGTAGCCTACCATGGTCGCGCGGCCGGACGATCGGGCGCCGCTCAGGGACGCCGGTGCTGCAGCAGCCGATCGGCGGCGGCGGCGCCGGCTTCGCGCCGGCCTCCGCCGTCGTCCATCCGTCGCGCGATCCGCGTCAGGAGGCGACGCTGACGCTCGAGGATGCGCCGCTGTGCGATGAACAACCGCATCATCTCGCCCAGCGCGATGAACGGCGCGCCCGCCAGCACCCCCGAGATCGCGAGCACGACGGCCGCCAGGACCCGCTCGAGGACCGCCTGGCCCGTGAGGGTGCCCCACGGCATATCGAGGGTGACGGCGGCCACGGCGAGCAGCGCGCCGCCCACCACCAGCAGGAGGCCGAGGACGACCAGCGTCGAGGCCCAGAAGGCGGCGGAGCGGTGGCGGGGCATCGCGCGTCCATCCTACCGCGCGGGACAACCCGGGGCGCGAGCGATCAGACGCGCGCGGACAGGGCTTCCTGGATGACCACCCCCAGCCGGTACGCCGTCACCGGCTTCTCGACCCAGGCTCGCACGCCCTCGACACTGGCGCGCGCCGAGTCGGCGACGTAGCCCGACATCATCACGACCGGCACCCGGGCCGCGCGCTGGCGCAACGCACGCACGAGCCCCAGCCCGCCCATGCCCGGCATCACGAGGTCGGTGAGCACGAGCGCAACCTGGCCGGCGTGGGCGGCGTGCAGCTCGAGCGCGTTCTCCGCGGACGACGCCGTCAGCGTCTGGTAGTTGAGGTCGGCGAGGATCTGCGCGAGCGTCTGGCGCACCGGCGCCTCGTCCTCGACCACCAGCAGCGTCTCGCCCGCGCCCATGATCAGCTCCAGACCCGCCGGCGACTCCGCCACGGCCCCACCGTCGGGCAGGCTCGGCAGGTACAGCATGAACGTCGTCCCCTGCCCGGGCCGGCTCTCGACCGTGATGCGGCCCTGATGCTCGGTCATGATCCCGTAGGCTTGCGACAGCCCCAGTCCGGTGCCGCGTCCCGGCGCCTTGGTCGTGAAGAACGGGTCGAAGATTCGCTCGCGGACCGCCGGCGGCATGCCGGCGCCAGTGTCGCTCACCGAGAGGACGACCCACTGGCCCGCCCCGGAGCCGGAGTCGCCGGCGTCGCCCTCGCGCCGCTCGAGGCCGAGGTGGAAGCGCAGGTCGCCGCCCAGCGGCATGACGTCGCGGGCGTTGACCGCGAGGTTGGTCAGCACCTGGGTGAGCTGGTTGGGATCGGCGCTGACGAGGAAGGGGCCGTCGCCGCTCACCACGTTGATGCGGACGATCTCCGGCAGCGTCCGCTCGAGCAGGCCGATCGTCTGCTGCAGCAACATGGCGACGTCGACCGTCTCCAGCGACGGCGCCGACTGGCGGCTGAAGTCGAGGATCTGGCGGACCAGCGCGGCCGCCCGCTCGCCCTGCTCGACGATCACCTCCAGCCGGCCGCGCACGAACGGCGCGTCGGCCTGCCGGCGCATCCCCAGCTCGGCCGAGTTCACGATCGTCATCAGGATGTTGTTGAAGTCGTGCGCGATGCCGGCCGCGAGCTGGCCCACCGAGGCCAGACGCGCCTGCTGCAGGGTGACCTGCTGCGCCTCGCGCTCGCGCGTGACGTCGCGGATCACCACGACGGCGCCCTGGCCGCCGGCCAGCGGCCGCGCCGCCACCCGGAAGGCGCGCGGGGCGGCGGGCTCCGTCGTGATCTCGCGCGACTCGATCTCGGGCCCGGCGAGCAGCCGCTCGAGCGACAGGCCGCCGACCGCGGTCACGTGGCCGGCCGGCGAGGTCGTCGCCACCGTCGAGAGGTGGGCGCGGGCCAGGGGGTTGGCGAGTGCGATCCGCCCGTCGCGCTCGAGCAGGACCACGCCCTCGGGCATGTGCTCGACGACGGCCCGCAGCTTCTGCTGTTGCCCGTCGAGGGCCGCGCGGAGCTGGAGCTGGTGGATCGCCACCGCGAGCTGGGTGGCGACCTCCGTCACGATCTCCGCGTGGTCGCGATCGAAGGCGTCCGGCTCGGGACGCGCCACGCACAGCAGGCCGATGGGCCCGCCCTGGGCGACCAGCGGCACGCCGAGGAGGCTCTGGCTCTCCACGTCGAGCAGGGCTGCCGTCACCGCGGACATCGGCAGCGTGGCGCCCTCGAGTGGCCCTCCGTCGCCGTCGACCACCATGAACCGCGCCCGCTCGTGCTCGGGCTCGAACAGCACGACCGCGCCCCACTGGAAGGGCACGATCTGGCGCAGCCGCGGCAGCGCGCCACGCGCGATGGCGTCCGCCGACTCGGCGGCCAGGATGCTGCGGTCGATGTGGTGCAGGGCCTCCAGCCGCTGCGTCTTGGCCCGCACCTTCTCCTCGAGCGTGTCGCGCAGATCGCGGGACTGGCGCACGTAACGCTCGATCACCGCCGACAGCTCGCCGATCTCGTCGCCGGTGTCCAGGCGGAGCACGCCAGCGTCCACCTCGCCGGCCTCGACGCGGCGCACCGCCGAGGACAGTGCGCGGACCGCCCGCGTGGAGGCGCGGCTGGCGAACACCAGCATGCCGACGGTGACGATCAGCACGCAGCCACCGGCGATCCCGAGCAGCCGCGCCTGCGCCACGAGCGGGCCGTAGGCGTCGGTGAGCACGACGACACCCACGAGCCGGCCGCCGAGCCGCGGCGCCTCGACGACGCCGACGATCTTCAGATGTTGGCGGCTGTCGTGCGCGATGGCCGAGCCGCCGGTCTCGATGCGCCGGCGCGTCGCCGGCGAGAACGCAGCAGGTGGCAGCGCGGCGCCGTCGCGCAGGAGCAGCAGCCGGCCGCCCTCGCCCCAGTCGGGGAAGCGGCCGAGGCGCAGCGCGGTGTCCGGCGCGGCGGCGAGCTGCGGCAGGTCGCGGGCAAGCGTGGTCGTCGCGCTCTCGCGCACCATGCCCTGGAAGGCCTGCAACGCGAACAGGCTGATCAGGGCGAAGCCGCTCACGGCGACCGCCAGGCTCACGCCGAGGATCCGGCCCGCCACCGTGCGCGCCACCAGGCTGCCGAGGCCCGCCGCGCGGGCGATGCGGGCGCGCAGCGGCTCGAGCACGCGATCGAGGGCCAGGTGATAGAAGACCGCGAGCAGGAGCGAGATCACCAGGCCGTGCAAGACGTTCTTGGCCTGCTCGATCAACGGCAGGGACGCGAACACCCGCAGCTGCAACGCGCCGATCATGTAGCCGGCCAGCGTGAAGCCGAACAGCAGCGCGGCCACCACGGTCGGGTAGCGCATCACTGCGCGGTACACGCGGGCCGGGTCGCGGGACGCCCACGGCCGCCGCAGCGGGAACAGACGCTGGGCGGCGAGGACGAAGGCGCCGCCCACCACCGGCACCTCCCAGAAGAACGCGAACGCCGTCCACTTGAGCTGCAGCTCGTCGATGTTCATCGTGAGCAGGTAGTAGATCGGCGCCGGCAGCCAGTACCAGAACGCCAGCCCGCCCCAGTACAGCGCGGTCGCCTTCATCTGGGTGGACAGCGCCTGGCGTCGACGCCAGAGCACGATCGCGGCGACACCGTGCACGAGCTGGAGCCACCCGAGCCAGCCCGCGAAGATCGACACCGTCATGGGCACGAGGTCGAGCAGCGACAGGACGGAATAGACCGAGGGCGCGAGGATGCAGACGGCCACCAGGATCGCCAGGGCGATCAGCCGACCGCGGAGCACCCTCGGATGACCGCTCGATGCGCGCATTTCGGGTCATGGCGGGGCAAGCGATGTGCCAGTCAAAAGGGCAAGGAACATCTATAGTTGAGTGGGCTCGCGCCCACCGCTGACGGTCAGCTTCTACCCGAACCGGTCGATTCCTGACCGGCGCTTCCGCGTTACCATGCGCCTCGGGAGAACATGGCGTGACCGAGACCGAGATCCTCGTGGTGGGCGGCGGTATCGCCGGTGCCTCCGCGGCATATCACCTGGTAGCGTACGGCCGTCGCGTCGCGCTCCTGGAACGGGGCGAGATCGCCTCCGGCGCCTCCGGCGTCAACGCGGGCGCGATCGATTCCATCGGCTGGGGTGACACGCCCGACCTCCAGGCGCACCTGACCGCGGGCAGCGTCGAGATCTTCAAGGCGGTGCAGCTCGACCTCGGCGAGGACGTCGAGTTCCGGCAGTCGGGCGCGCTCCAGGCGATCCACACGCCGGAGCAGTACGAATTCGAGCGCGGGCGCGTGCAGGCGCTGCGCGCCCGGGGCCATCAGGTCGAGCTGCTCACGACCCGCGAGGTGCGCGGCCTGGAGCCGGGCTTCTCGCCGGCGCTGCTGGGCGCGATGTACTCGCCCCTGCGCTCGCAGGCCGACCCGCGCCGGGCCACGCGCGCCTTCGCCACGCTCGCCGCGCGGCGGGGCGCCACGATCCTGACCGACCACCCGGTGACGTCGATCACGCCGCGCGGCGCTGGCGGCTACGTCGTCGGCTCGCCCCGCGGCGAGATCGTCGCCGGCGCGCTCGTGATCGCGGCGGGAGCCTGGTGCGGTCCGGTGGGCGCGCTGCTCGGGCTCGACATCCCGATCGCGCCCGTGCGCGGCCAGATGTGGGCGACATCGCCCACGACGCCGAGCGTGTTTCAGACGATCTCCTCCGCCGAGTCGCAGCACGCCTGGCACCTCGATCCGGGCAGCGAGCCGCCGTACCTCACGATCCGCAGGGGCGCGCGCGTGACGCGCCACCTCTACGGCCGGCAGCGCCGCGACGGCGAGATCATCTTCGGCGGCGACCGCGAGCAGGTCGGCTGGAGCACCGACCCCGATCCGGCCGGGATCGCCGTGAACCGCGGGCACGCGACCGAGGTCCTGCCCTTCCTGGGCGGGCTGCCGGTCACGCGGACCTGGGCGGGCCTCATGCCGTTCTCCCTCGACGGCAAGCCGCTGATCGGCCGCGTCCCCGGCCGGGAGCACGTGTGGATCGTGAGCGGCCTGGCGTCGTCGGGCTTCGGCCGCGGTCCGATGGCGGGCAGCCTGCTCGCCGACTACCTGCACACGGGCGCGCCGGCGCCCGTGCTGGCCGAAGCCGATCCCGCCGGCCGGATCAGGGAGCGCTGAGCCAGGGGGAATCCGACAGCAGGCGGACGATCGCCGACACGCCCGCCTCGACCACGCCGAACCCTCCGCCGAGGTGCGCCGAATCGATCTCGGCCGGCGCCGCACGAAACGCCCGCTCGAGCGCCGCGCGGTCGGCGACGAGGCGCTGGGCCAGCGTCGGATCGACCGCCGTCCGGCGCTCCTCCGCGCGCTGAAGCTCGCGGACGGCCGCCTGCACCTGGTCGGGATCGAGCATCGACAGCGGCGCCCGGCAGTGCGCGCACGCCGACTCGTGGGCGAGGTCCACCGGCGCTCCGCACGCCGAGCAGTTCACCGTCGGGGTGTACCGGCGCAGCTCGGCCAGCCGGTCGGGCGACAGCGGGCGCACGAAGTTCTTCTCGCGCAGGAAATCGAAGAAGGTGGTGAGGCGGCCGTCGTCGGCCGCGCACCGCCAGTACGAGAACCGCGTGGCGCGCTGGCGATCGACCGTCGCCGTCAGCCGCTGCCGGCAGCGCGGGCAGTGCATCCCGTCGCGCCCGAGCGGATGCCGCTGCTCGCGACGGTCGTCGAGCGCCGCGAACACCTTCAGGACGGCGCCGGGCGTCAGCGCGATGCTCTCCTGGCGGTCGAACCAGATGAGGCCGCAGCCGGGGCAGAGATCGAGGTCGACCGTGCGGCCGTAGTGGGCGTCGAAGGTTCGCATCTGCATCGGCTGGTCGCAGCCGGGGCAGTTCATTTCAGCCGGGTGCGGACGCGCTCGACGGCTTCGACGGTCTGCTCGTGCGAGCCGAACGCGGTCAGGCGGAAGTACCCCTCGCCGCTCGGCCCGAAGCCCGAGCCCGGCGCGCCCACGACGTGGGCCTCGACCAGGAGCTTGTCGAAGAAGTCCCAGGACGACAGCCGCGGCGGCGTGCGGGCCCAGATGTAGGGGGCGCTGCTGCCGCCGTAGACCGTGAGGCCGGCCGCCGTCAGCCCGTCGCGGACGATGCGCGCGTTCTCCATGTAGAAGTCGGTCAGCGCGCGCACCTGCGCCTGGCCGTCCGGCGTGTAGACGGCGGCGGCCGCCCGCTGGACGATGTAGGGCGGGCCGTTGGACTTGGTCGACATCCGGCGCAGCCAGAGCTCGTTGAGGCTGAGCGTCTCACCGTCGGCGGTGCGGCCGCGCGCCTCCCTGGGGACGACCGTGTAGGCCAGGCGCAGGCCCGTGAACCCGGCGCTCTTGGAGAAGCTGCGCGATTCGATGGCGACCTCGCGCGCGCCCTCGATCTCGTAGATCGAATGGGGGATCGCCGGATCGCGGATGTAGGCCTCGTAGGCCGCGTCGTAGAGGATGATCGCCTCGTGGGCGCGCGCGTAGTCGACCCACTGCTGCAGGGCCGCGCGGGTCATCACCGCGCCGGTCGGGTTGTTGGGGTAGCAGAGATAGATGAGGTCGACGTGGCCGTCGGGCAGCGCCGGCTGAAAGCCGTTGTCGGCCGTGCACGGCAGGTACACGAACCCGGTGTAACGGCCGCTCTCGTCGGCGGGGCCGGCGCGTCCCGCCATCACGTTGCTGTCGGCGTACACCGGATAGACCGGATCCATCAGCGCGACGACGCAGTCGTCGGCGAAGATCTCCTGGATGCTGGCGCCGTCGCTCTTGCCACCGTCGCTGACGAAGATCTCGTCGGGGCCGAGCGTGACGCCGCGGGCGCCGAAGTCGTGGACGGCGATCTCCGTGCGCAGCCACTCGTAGCCGACGTAGGGGCCGTAGCCCTTCAGCGTCTCGGGGCGCGCCTGCTCGCGGACCGCCGCCTCCAGCGCCGCTACCACCACGGCCGGCAGCGGCTGCGTCACGTCGCCGATGCCCAGCGAGATGACGCGCGCGTCGGGGTTAGCGCGGCGAAACGTCTCGGTTCGCCGCTTGATCTCGGCGAACAGATAGCTGGCGTTGAGACTCAGGTAGTGCTCGTTGATTCTGGGCAATTCACGCACCCCGCCGCTGGGGTGCGCGAATTCTATCAGACTCGACGATCCCGAACGCGCCCGCCAAGGACGGCCGCGCCGGCGGGAGCGAGGACACTCGCGCCCTCGCGTCGCGACACCCCCGGTCGAGCGCCGCCGGCAGCGCGGCGCGGGCGGTCAGCGGATCGGCGCCGTCGAGCCACAGCACCTCGCCCGCGCGCCGATGAAGGCCTCACCGGCGGCGCCCAGCTCGCCCGCCAGCGAGGCCAGGTCGCGCAGCAGACGCGCCACCTCGCCGCAGAACTCGGCGACGGCCTCGCCGCGCGGGGACGCCACGTGGATCACCCAGTCCGCCCCCAGCACGTCGCCGTCGACGATGTCGCCGGCGGTAGCGCCGTGACGGCGCAGGAACGCGATCGACTCGCCGCCGGCCACACAGATACGCACCATGACCCACGATCTCCCGCGCGAGGTACTCGTCGCTGACCATCGAGAATTCTCCTCTCGCCGGCGAGGGTAGGCGTGGGGCGGAACGTGTCCAATGCATAGATGTGGTCATGGCCATCAGCTATCCTCATGATTGACCGCGGACCGGGCGTCACGCTAGCCTCGACCGGACCTTCCGGCCGCGAATCAGGGGACCACGCGGGCGCGGCGGCGGCCGACGATGGATCGACTCGTTCAGGACAGGGGAGCCACGTGAGCGATCAGGCGCAGGTGCTGGGAACACGGGGCGCCGAGCCCGACGCGTCCAGTCCGACGAGCGACCCGTGCGTGATGCTCATCTTCGGCGCCTCGGGCGATCTCACCAAGCGCCTGCTGGTGCCGGCGCTGTACAACCTCGCCTGCGACGGCCTGCTCTCCGACCGGTTCGCGCTGCTGGGCGCCTCCGTGGACCCGTTGACGACGGAGTCGTTCCGCGCGCGGATGAGCGTGGACATCACGAAGTTCCACACCCGCCACGAGCTGGACCAGAAGGCGTGGGACGATCTCGTCGGGCGCTTCCACTACATGCCGGCGGCGTTCGACGACCTCGGCGCCTTCCAGCGCCTCAAGGCGGAGGTGGCCCGGCTCGACGCGGCGTACCAGGTCGGCGGCAACGTGCTCCTCTACTTCGCCACCGCGCCCCGCTTCTTCGGGCTCATCTGCGAGCAGTTGCACCGGGCCGGCTTCAAGGACGGGCCCGGCTGGAAGCGGATCATCGTCGAGAAGCCCTTCGGCACCGACCTGGCCTCCGCGCTGCAGCTCAACCAGGACGTGCTCGCGCACTGGCAGGAGGACCAGATCTACCGGGTCGATCACTACCTCGGCAAGGAGACGGTGCAGAATCTCCTGGCGTTCCGCTTCGCCAACGGGATGTTCGAGCCACTCTGGAACAAGCACTTCATCGACAACATCCAGTTCAACGTCGCCGAGGCGGTGGACGTCGAGGGGCGGGGCGGCTACTACGACAGCGCCGGCGTGCTGCGCGACATGATGCAGAACCACATGTTCCAGATGCTCGCCTATCTGTGCATGGAGGTGCCGGGCTCGTTCGACTCCCACGCGATCCGCAACGAGAAGGCCAAGCTGCTCGAGGCGGTGCGCGTCTACGCGCCCGAGGAGGTCGCGCGCCACGTCGTGCGCGGGCAGTACGGTCCCCAGCTCGGCGACACGGGCCAGGTCGTCAAGCCCGGCTACCGGCAGGAGAAGGACGTCGATCCCGCGTCGAAGACGGAGACGTTCGCGGCGGCGCGGCTGCACATCGACAACTGGCGCTGGGCGGGGGTGCCGATCTATCTGCGGTCGGGCAAGGCGCTGTGGAAGCGGGGCACCGAGATCATCGTGGAGTTCAAGAAGGCGCCCCAGGTGATCTTCCGCAACACGCCGGTGCGGGAGCTCGGCGCCAACCGGCTGATCTTCCACATCCAGCCCTACCAGGGCATCGAGATCCAGTTCCACGCCAAGATCCCCGGCCCCATGCTGCAGTTGCAGCCGGTCAACATGCGCTTCGGCTACGGCGAGGCGTTCAAGGCGTCCCGCTACACGGGCTACGAGGTGATGATCTATTCCTGCTCGCACGGCGACGCGACCCTGTTCTCGCGGGGCGACCTGGTCGAGGCGGCCTGGCGAGTGGCGCAGCCGCTGCTCGACTACTGGAAGACCGCGCCAGCCGACTTTCCGAACTACGCGCGCGGGAGCTGGGGCCCGACGGCGGCCTCCGATCTCATCGAGCGCGATGGCCGCCGCTGGTTCGAGGTGCTCAGCGACGACGTGCTCAAGCGGGTGGAGATCTTCAAGGACGGCGACCCGCTGTTCCTCTCCCAGGTCGTCCTCGCCCTGCGGCCCGAGGTGGCCGGCGCCGGCGAGACGATCATCCGCAAGAACGACATGGGGCTCGAGATGTACGTCCTGGTCCGCGGCGAGGCCGAGGTGCTGGACGACGCCGGGCGCGTGGTCAAGACGTTCCGCGACGGCGACTTCTTCGGCGAGATCGCGCTGCTCATCCACACGCCGCGCACCGCAACGGTCCGGGCCAAGACCGCCTGCGATCTCATGGTGCTGGACCAGCCCAGCCTCAGCCGAATCCTGCACGACTACCCACAGTTCGCCGAGAGCGTGCTGCAGATCGCGCGGGAGCGCTACGACCTCAACATCCACCCCCACTCGCTGGTGACCGCGGCCCGCGGCTGAGCCTGCCGCGCGAGCTGCACCGGCCCCTGCGGCCCCCAGGCGTACTGGGAGTCGCCCATCCCCTCCAGACGGTCGGCGGCGACGAGCCGGAGCGTCAGCCGCTGGTCGCCGGCCGCGGAGCGCGCGCGCACCGTGACGACGAGGCGCCCGCCGGAGTCGGACAGCAGCCCGTCCATGTGCGTGGAGACCATCTCGCCGCGAATGCTCGCGGTCAGCACTCCGCTCACGGTCGGGTACGGCTGGCCGAGCACCTGCCACGGCCCGATCACGAGACCGGAATCGCCGTGCCCGCTCCTCTGCTCGGTCACGAGCACGGTCAGCGGGGCGCCGCCCCAGGTGCCGATCCAGGCGCCGCGCAGATCGGGAGCGGACACGGCCGGCGGCGGGGCGACCTGGCTCGTCGCGCAGCCGGCGACGACGAGGGTGAGCGCGATGACGAGGAGCCGCATGAGCGCAAGCGTACCAGGGTATCGTCGTGGCCGTGGCGGGAGAACCGACAGGTAGGAGGCTGGAGGCATGGACGATGCGGCTCGCAGGGCGCCACTCACGCGGCGCGGGGTGCTCCGCTTGATGGCGGCCGCCGCCGCGGCGGCGCCGGGCCGGGGCGGAGCGGGATCGGCGGTCCTCGAGCGCCGCATTCCGTCGAGCGGCGAGTCGATACCTGCCATCGGGCTCGGCACGTGGCGTACGTTCGACGTCGGCACGGCGGCGGCCGAGCGGGCGCCGCTCCGGGAAGTCCTGAAGACCTTCGTCCACCTCGGCGGGCGCGTGATCGACTCCTCGCCGATGTACGGCACGGCCGAGTCGGTGATCGGCGATCTCGCCGCCGATCTGACGCTCGGCGACAAGGTCTTCCTCGCCACCAAGGTCTGGACGAGCGGCCGCGACGCCGGGGTGGCGCAGATGGAGCAATCGCTGCAGCGGCTGCGGACCCGGCGGCTGGACCTGATGCAGGTCCACAACCTGCTCGACTGGCGCACGCACCTGCGCACGCTGCGAGAGTGGAGGCAGGCCGGGCGTATCCGCTACCTCGGCGTC
>JBGPZN010000201.1:0-6348 GCA_041493815.1 Methylomirabilia bacterium | reverse complement strand
GGTCCGCATCGCCGGCGTGCTGCTGGTGTTCTCCTACCTCATCGTGCCGGCCCTGGCCGGCGTCACCCTCGGCGGCTCCGTCGTGTCGCGCCTGCTCATCGGCTGGGCCTTCGGCACGATCGTCAGCGTGCTGGGGATGGTCGCCTCGGCCGCGCTCGACCTGCCGACCGGAGCCACCGTCGTGTGCGCGTTCGGCCTGACCTTGATCGTGTTCGGCCTCGGCTTTCGCGTCGGCTGGCTGCGCGGAGCGAAGCCCCTGTCGTGACGTCGCGCGTGCGCGACGATGGCGGCGTGGACGCGGCCTTCCGTCAGTTCTGATCCGGTGGTCGAGGAGCGTCACGGCTTTGCCGGGACGCTCCGAGCGTTGGGGGGTTTGGGGGCCATATCGGGGCCCCCATTCGGTTAGTGCCCGTGCAGGAACGGGAGCTTGAACACGACCAGGAAGCCGTTGATCGTCGACAGCGCGCCGAGCACGGCGAGGACCGACGAGAACCAGAACATCGGCCGCGAGGTGGACAGGATCGACACCGAGGCGCACACGATGGAGATCTGCAGCAGCACCTCGGCGTAGTCGAAGTAGGGATCCTTGATCTGGTTGCGGTCGCGCTCGGCCTCGAAGGCCCGCGCCTTCGGCTCGATCTCCTTCTTGTCGACGACCATGCGCTTCTCTTCGTCGGCGAACTTCCTGGCGAGTGCCTCGAACTTCTCGCGCTCGGCGCCCTTGAGGCCCGAGGGCTCGGCCAGCTGCGCCTCCAGCATCAGCTTGTTGCCGCGGTTGAGGTGCTCGCGGATCACCTTGGACTGGTAGTACGCCCACTGGTTGGAGGCTTCCTGCTGGGCGATCAGCATCTCCTTCATCGCGTTGTTGCCGCCGAGGGAGGCGATGGCCAGCATGACCGCGTAGACGGCGGTGACGAGCGCGATGCGACGGCTGAACGACTTGTCGCGCCGCTCCTCCAGCTCCTCGAGGTCGGGGAGCTCGACCTCAGCCACGGGGCGGCGTCGGCCCCTTGCGCATCTCTTCCCGCATCGCGTCCTTGCCGGCCTCGAAGGCCGTCATGAGGCGCTGGGTCTGCTCCTCGAACAGCTCGCGGCTCTTGTCCAGCAACTCGCCGGCCCGGCCCTGGGCGTCGTTGGCCATCTCCTGCGCACGCCGCGCGAACTCGCCACCGTGCTCGACGAGCAGCTCGCGCGTCTCACGTCCGGTGCGCGGGGCCAGCAGCAGCGCCGCCGCCGCTCCGATCAGCCCGCCGAGGAAGAACCAGCCCAGGTAGCCCGCCGCGTCGTTCTGCTCACTTGCCATCGTCTTCTCCTTGTTCCCGTCGCAGCCTCTGCACGAACACGTCCACGCCGCGTCGCAGGCCGCCGGCCAGCCCGACGATGTGGCCGACCCGGGCCAGACCGGCGAGACCGGCGACGATCTTGGCCAGGCCGGCCGCCACCGCCTGCACCTGCTCGGTCACCTCGCCCACGCGCACGACCTCCAGCCGCGCCTCGTGCGTGAGCTCGCGGACCTCCTGGGTCACGCCGTGCACCTGGCCGATGAGCGGGCGCAGCTCCTGCTCGACGATCTCGAGGAGCGCGTCGGTGCGGCGGAGCGCGCCGCGCAGCGCCAGCACGGCCGAGACGAGGGCCGCGGTGAGGGCGACGGCGCAGGCGATCAGCACGAGCTGGGCCCACGGCTGCATGGGGCCGAATTATCACCGCAAACCGCGATGAAAATCAATAAATCCGTTGACTTTGGCCGCTCTCGCGACGACAGTTGGGCCATGTCGGTCGAGGACCGTTTCGAGGAGCTACGACGGCGTCACGCGCAGGCCGAGCTCGGTGGCGGCGAGGAGCGCATTCGCCGCCAGCACAAGGCCGGCAAGAAGACGGCCCGCGAGCGCCTGGAGCTGCTGCTGGACCCCGGCTCCTTCCTGGAGCTCGACCGATTCGTCGTGCACCAGAGCCACGACTTCGGCATGGAGGACCAGAAGGTCCTCGGCGACGGCGTGGTGACCGGCTCCGGCCGCATCCACGGCCGCCCCGTCTTCGTCTTCGCCCAGGACTTCACGGTGTTCGGCGGCTCGCTCTCCGAGGCCTACGCCCGCAAGATCTGCAAGGTGATGGACCTCGCGATGAAGACGGGAGTGCCCGTCGTCGGGCTCAACGACTCCGGCGGCGCCCGCATCCAGGAGGGCGTCGTCTCGCTGGCCGGCTACGCCGACATCTTCCTGCGCAACACGCTGGCCTCCGGCGTCGTCCCCCAGCTCTCGGCCGTCATGGGGCCGTGCGCGGGCGGCGCCGTCTACTCGCCGGCCATCACCGACTTCGTGTTCATGGTCAAGAACACGTCGTACATGTTCGTGACGGGCCCCGACGTTCTCCGCACGGTGACGCACGAGGAGGTCTCGGCCGACGAGCTCGGCGGCGCCACCACCCACGGCACGACCTCCGGCGTCGCCCACTTCGCGGCCGACAGCGAGGAGGAGTGCCTGGCGCTGATCCGCGAGCTGCTGACGTTCCTGCCCGGCAACAACGTCGATGATCCGCCGCGGCGCGCCACCCGCGATCCCGTCGACCGGCGGGACGAGGCGCTGCAGACGCTGGTCCCCGACCAGCCGAACAAGCCGTACGATATGAAGGACGTCATCCGCACCGTGCTGGACGATCACTACTTCTTCGAGGTCCACGCCGCCTTCGCGCCGAACATCGTCGTCGGCTTCGGCCGGCTGGGCGGGCGCCCGGTGGGCATCGTGGCCAACCAGCCGGCGCACCTGGCCGGCTGCCTGGACATCAACGCCTCGCTGAAGGGCGCGCGGTTCGTGCGCTTCTGCGACTGCTTCAACATCCCGCTGGTGACCTTCGAGGACGTGCCCGGCTTCCTGCCCGGCACCGCCCAGGAATACGGCGGCATCATCAAGCACGGGGCCAAGCTGCTCTACGCCTACTGCGAGGCCACGGTGCCCAAGCTGACGGTCATCACGCGCAAGGCGTACGGCGGCGCCTACGACGTGATGTCCTCCAAGCACATCCGCGGCGACGCCAACTTCGCGTGGCCGACGGCGGAGATCGCGGTGATGGGGCCGGAGGGCGCGGTCAACATCCTCTACCGGCGCGAGATGGACGGGGCCGCCGATCCGGCGGCGTTCCGGGAGGCGAAGATCCGCGAGTATCGCGCGAAGTTCGCCAACCCCTACATCGCCGCCGAGCGCGGCTACGTGGACGAGGTGATCGAGCCGCGCGACACGCGAGCGCGCCTGTGCGCGATGCTCGACGTGCTGAAGACCAAGCGCGACACCAACCCACCGCGCAAGCACGGGAACATCCCGCTGTGAGGGCGAGCGCGTGAGCAGCGCGGACCGCAAGCCGGGATTCACGACGTCGTGGGGCACCCCCCGCCGGCGCATCTACGGGCCGGCCGACGTGCCGCTCGACGGCGCGACGGCCGAGGCGCCCGGGCAGTATCCGTTCACGCGCGGCGTGCACGACGCCATGTACCGCTCGCGGCTGTGGACGATGCGGCAGTACGCCGGCTTCGGCTCGGCCGCCGAGACGAACAAGCGCTACCGGTTCCTGCTCGACCAGGGCCAGACCGGGCTGTCGGTGGCCTTCGACCTGCCGACCCAGATGGGCCACGATCCCGACGCGCCGATCGCCCAGGGCGAGGTCGGCAAGGTGGGCGTGTCGATCGCGGCGATCGAGGACATGGCGGACCTGTTCGAGGGCATCCCGCTCGATCGGGTGTCCACCTCGATGACGATCAACGCGACGGCGGCCATCCTGCTCGCGCTCTACGTGGCGGTCGGGCGGCGCCAGGGCGTGGCCCCCGAGCGGCTGTCGGGCACGACGCAGAACGACATCCTCAAGGAGTACATCGCGCGCGGGACCTACATCTTCCCACCGACGCCCTCGATGCGGCTGGTCACCGACGTGTTCGCGTGGTGCCGGCAGCACGTGCCGCGCTGGAACACGATCTCGATCTCCGGCTATCACATGCGCGAGGCCGGGAGCACGGCGGTGCAGGAGGTTGCCTTCACGCTGGCCAACGCCGTGGCCTACGTGCAGGCGGCGGTCGAGGCCGGCCTCGACGTCGACAGCTTCGCGCCCCAGCTGTCGTTCTTCTTCAACGCCCACAACGACCTCAGCGAGGAGATCGCCAAGTTCCGGGCGGCCCGCCGGCTGTGGGCGCGCATCATGCGCGAGCGGTTCGGCGCCCGCGACGTGCGCTCGCAGATGCTGCGCTTCCACGCCCAGACGGCCGGCAGCATGCTCACCGCCCAGCAGCCGGAGAACAACATCGTGCGGGTGACGGTCCAGGCGCTGGCCGCGGTGCTGGGCGGCTGCCAGTCGCTGCACACCAACTCGATGGACGAGGCGCTGGCGCTGCCGACCGAGCGGGCGGTGCGCATCGCGCTGCGCACGCAGCAGATCCTCGCCAACGAGTCGGGCGTGGCCGACACCGTCGATCCGCTCGGCGGCTCGTTCGCCGTCGAACGGCTCACGCGCGAGATCGAGGACGGGGCCGAGGCGTACATCCAGAAGATCGACGATCTCGGCGGGTCGGTGGCGGCCATCGGCTACATGCAGCGCGAGATCCAGGACGCCGCGTTCCAGTGGCAGCGTGAGGTCGAGGAGAAAACGCGCGTGGTGGTCGGCGTCAACGACTTCGTCACCGACGATCCGCCGCCCGCCAACCTCTTCCAGCTCGACGCCGGCGTGGGCGAGGCGCTGCGCGAGCGGCTGGCCCGCCTGCGCCGGACGCGCGACGGCGCCCGGGCGGCCCGGGCGCTGGACGCGCTGGAGGCGGCCGCCCGCGGCCGCGACAACCTGATGCCCCGGCTGATCGACGCGGTGGAGGCCGCCGCGACGCTCGGCGAGATCTGTGAGCGCCTGCGCGCGGTCTTCGGCGTGCACCAGCCGTCGGTGACGTTCTGAGACGCTCGGCATCGCTCGTGGTCCTCCTGATGCTGCTCGTGGTCGTCCCGGCGCCGGCGCGGGCCGGCATCGCCGATCGCGTGGCCGCCACCTTCGCCCTCATGGCCGCCGACTTCGTGAAGGCGTTTCAGCCGATCGAGGCGGTCGTCGTCTCGCTCGAGGGTCCCGAGATCTTCCTCGACGTCAGCGGCGCCGGCGGCGCCCTGGTGGGCCAGGAGTACGTCGTCTTCCGCAAGGGCGAGACGTTCACCCATCCGTTGACCGGCCGCCCGCTCGGACGGTACGAGGAGGTTCTGGGCCACGCGCAGATCGCGCGCGTGTACCCGAACTTCTCGGCCGCCGTCTACCTGCCGCTGCCCGATACGCCGCGGCCGCGAGCCTCCGACGGCGCGCGGATCACGCGGGCCCGGGTCCGGGTGGCGGTCACGCCGGTCTACGACCTGACGGCGGCCCCCGGCGACGTGCGCCGGGTGCCGTTCATGGTGGCGGCGGCCCTGGAAGGGTCCAAGCGGTTCCAGGTGGTCGACCCGCTCGCGGTGAGCGACATGTTCGCCACCGGCGGCCTGAGCGTCGAGGAAATGCTGGTCCGTCCCGAGCGGTCGGCGCGGGCCGCCCGCAACCTGCAGGTCTCCGGCTGGATCGTGCCGATGCTGCTGGAGCGACGCGGCGTGACCTACCTCGACGTCACCTACATCTCCGCCGTCACCGGTACCGCGCTGATCTCCCGCCGGCTCGCCCTGGTCACCGCCAACGCCGCGGAGGAACAGCGGTTCCCGTGGGAGCCGCGGCCCGAGGACTGAGGGTGTGTGTTATGGTAGGCGCCGCATGAAGGCGTGGTATCTCACCGGGCTGCTCGTCGTGCTCCTCGCCACGTCCGGTTGCGGCACCGTCCGCCAGCTCTTCGGCATCCCGAACCCGGGCGAGCCGACGATCAATCTCAAGTCGGCCGAGGCGCGCTGGGTGCTCATCAAGAACCCGCGCTTCGGCGACGTGCGCAGCGAGCCCGAGTACGTCTGGGTCGAGGAGGACAAGCTTCCCACGACGATCACGACGCTGGTGCGTGGCAAGAGCGCGATCATCGCGGCCCCGGAGATCGTCGCCAAGTACGGTCCACCTCCCGGCGGCGGCAAGATCAGCCCGCGGCAGGGCGTGGCGTACCAGACGACCCCGACCGTCGATCCCCGGGCGAGCGGCAGTGCGGCGCCCGCGCCGGCGCCCGCCACGACCAAGGCGCCCGCTCCGGCCACGCCGGCGGCCCCGGCGCCCGAGCCTCCCAAGCGCGGTTACGTCGTGTACGTCGATGCCCCGCCGCGCATCGTCATCGACCTCACCGCCGTCGACGGCCTGCGGCCCGGCCAGATGCTCAGCCTGCGCCGTGACCGGATTCCGATCGTGCATCCCGTCACCGGCGAGGTGCTCGGCGAGTTG
>JBGPZN010000364.1:0-3922 GCA_041493815.1 Methylomirabilia bacterium | reverse complement strand
AGCGTGCCCACGTTGCCGGCCGGCTGGACGGGCTCGGGCACCTCGTACAAGTACTCGCAGACCGTGGCCGGTACGTTCATGCTCTGCGGTAGCGGTGACAGCACCGGCGCGGACTCGAGCGGCGGCAGCACCTGCCCGTAACGTCCTCGCTCTCGGTCTGACCTCGGGGGCCGCCGTCGCATCGCGACGGCGGCCCCTCGCTTTTCACCTCCTGCCAACACCGTCCGTGCTCATTGTCGCTTCCGGAGGTGCGTGAGGAGGGCTAGGTTCTGCACGCCGCGTCGACCGCGGCCTTCAAATCGCCGAGGGCGACCGGCTTGTGGAGCAGGGTGACGCCCATCTCCCGGGCGCGCGCGGCCGTCAGGCTCGGAGCGGAGCCGGTCAGCAGGATGATGTTGATCAGCGGATCGATCGTCCGCAATGCGGTCACGACCTCGAGGCCGTTCATGCCGGGCATCAGCAGGTCGGTGATGACCGCGGCGTAGACGCGTTCCCGAAAGCGGGAGACGCCGGCTTCGCCGTTCTCGGCGACGTCGGCGTCGTATCCGAAGGCCGCCAGCATCTCCTGCAGCAGGCCTCGCAGCACGGCCTCGTCGTCGATCACCAGGACCCGAGCGGAGTTCGTCGTCATGGGCCTTCCCAGGAGCCAGGGGCCGCAAGACGAATGCCAGAGCGCAACGCGTTGGATTCACTGCGAACACGATGAGCCGACCGTTGACCCGCTGGCCACTGATCGGCCGCGGCTGGTCAGGAAGTCGCCGAGCTAGAGGTGTTCCAGGCGCAGTGCCGGCCAGAGCAACGTGTGATGGCGTCCGGCTTGGTCCTTGGTGGCCGGAGTCTCCGGCGGGGTGTGCTCGGGGGTCTCGACCGGACAACGCACCAGCGAACAGATGAGGATCCGGCACTCCGAGTTTTTCGACTGTCGCCGGCGCCGCTCATCCGGGGGCGTCACCGCGGCGGCGCGACGATCGAGCACGACCTCGACGTTCTTGAGCGCGGCCAGCGACCGACGCAGGTACTCGTGCAGCGGCTTTTCCTTGCGGGGGACGACCACGACCACGCGCGCCGGATCCTGCGCGGGGGCCTGGGAAGGCTCCGCGGTTCCGGTCGGCGGCGAGGGGGTCATTGAGCCCCTATGCTGCCACAGACTCAGGCTCGCCGCAGCGACGTCTGTAGAAGCTCCAGGGCCGCCTGCGTGAACTTCCACATGTTTGCCTCGCGGTCGGGCGAGCGCGTCTCGACCGTGATGACGCGCTCCACCGGCCCGGCCACCGCGATGCAGGCGTGGCCCGGCGCATCGCCGTACCGATTGCCGGTCGGCCCGCTGGCCCCGGTCTCCGCCAGGCCCCACGTCGCGCCGAGCAGCTCGCGCACCGTGCGCGCCTTGAGGGCGGCGTACGCTTCGGTGCTGGATCGGATGCCGGCGAGCGATTCGTCCGGCACGCGCAGCAGCGCGCGCCGGGCCGCCTGCGTGTAGACGACCGCGCCGCCGAGGAAGTACGCCGAGGCGCCGGGCACGGCGAGCAGCGCCGCCGAGATCAAGCCGCCCGCCGAGGACTCGGCGATCGCGATCGTCTGGTTCCGTTCCTTCAACAGGGTCGCGAGCGCCGAGGCGAGCGGGGTCAGCTCATTCATGGCGGAAAGTCTACACCTGCACCAACACCTCCTCGTCGAGGACCGCGCGGATGAGCGCGGGCAGGTCGGCGGCGGCGTCGGCGGCCAGCGCGGCTTGGGCGGCGGCGTCGAGCCGGCCGCTGCGCGCGACCGCGTTCCGGAACGCGAAGCCGGCGGCGGAGAGCCGTCGAAACACGACCTCCTCACCTGCCCGCCAGACTTGCAAGAGGACGCCGCCGGTGTCGAGATCGACGGCGTCGCTCTCGGCATCCGGCTGGTTGGCGCGCCAGATCGCGTCGAGCGGCCAGGGTGATGGCAGTAGCGTGACCGATGGATGCAGCGCGAGCGTCACCGGCGCGCGCAGCGCCTCGGGCGCGATCGGCTCCACGTCGGGAGCGTGCAGGGCGGCGTTCATCGCCCACTCCAGCCGCGCCACGTCGGGCAGGTAGGCCAGGTGCAGGCAGGGCTCGAAGCGCGCGAGGAACTCACCGAGGTCAGCGCCGTACTCGGACAGGCACGGGCTCGCCGGCGGATGCTCGCGAATGTACCGGTCGGCGGCGTAGCGGAAGAAGCGGGCGTCGACGAGCCGCACGACCACCGGGTAGGTCGACTCCAGCGCCGCGGTCAGACTCGTGAAGACGTGATGGCGGTAGACGGCCAGGCGGGCGGCGGCGCCGAGCCCGTCGCCGCGCACGGCGGCCGCCGCGGCGTGCTCGTCGCCGCCGAGCAACGCGTCGCGGAAGCCGGCCTGCAGCTCACGCAGCGTGGGCATCGCCGTCGTCGTGGCGCGCGCCCCGGAGCATGACGTTCGCTTGTGCCGCCTCCTCGAGCAGGATCGCCAGCGGCGGCACGTCGGTGTCCCACTCCACGAGCGTCGGCACCGCGCCGAAGCGCGCCAGGGCGCGCGCGTGCAGGCGCCACACGGCCTCGGCCACGCGGGAGCCGTGGTCGTCGATCAGGATCGCGCGGCCGTCGGCGTCGTTCACGGCGTGGCCGGCCAGGTGGATCTCCTCGACGGCCGCCGGCTCGATGGCCTCGAGATAGGCGACCGCGTCGCCGCCGAGGTTCTCGCAGCTCACGTAGACGTTGTTGACGTCGCACAGCAAGCCGCAGCCGGTGCGCCGGACCAGCGCGTTGAGGAACTCGGCCTCCGGCATGGGTGAGTGGTGGAAGCGCAAATAGCTGGAGGGGTTCTCGACCAGCAGCCGCCGGCCCAGGCGTTCCTGGGCGCGATCGACGTGCTCGGACACCACGGCGAGCGCCTCCTCGGTGTAGGGCAGGGGGAGGAGATGGTTCAGGTAGGCGCCGCCCGTGAGACTCCAGGATAGGTGCTCGGAGACGAGCGCGGGCTGCAGGCGCTCGACCAGCCCGGCGAGGCGCTCGAGGTGGACGGCATCGAGGCCATCGGCGCTCCCCAGCGACAGACCGACACCGTGAATCGACACCGGGTAGTCCCGGCGGATGCGCTCGAGCGTCCGCACCGCCGGCCCCCCGCCCATGTAGTTCTCGGCGTGGACCTCCAGCCAGTCGATGGCCGGGCGTGTCGCCAGGACCTCAGCAACATGCGGAGAACGCAGGCCGATGCCGCTTCCGCTCAATCCGGGTACGGACGTCAGCCGGTCCATCCCGGAGTAAGACACGCCCGGGCGGTCCAACGGTGCGGCGCACCGCCAGCCCGCGGGGCTGTGTCTGAGCACGAGAACGTCCCGGCTCGCGGCGACGACGGGCTCCGCCGCGGGTCAGGTCCCAATCACCGGGCCCGTACTGGAAGGAGACTCACGTGAAGACCTCTCAGCTCCTCATCGCCTCCGCCGTGGCCGTCGCGCTCGCGCTGCCGATCGCCGCGCAGGCCGGCCCGGCCCCCAAGCCCAAGTTCGAGGCCGAGAAGTGCTACGGCATCACGAAGGCCGGCAAGAACGACTGCCAGACCGCCAACTCCTCGTGCGCGGGCACCTCGAAGCGTGACAATCAGGGCGACGCGTGGATCTACATGCCGGCTGGCGCCTGTGACAAGCTCGTCGGCGGCAGCAAGGACCCGAAGAAGGCCTGATCGCGGGCGAGGGGCGGGCCGGCGCCGGTCGCCGCCCGCCCCGCCAACCAACCAGGGAGACGACGCCATGCAGACGACGATGATGACGACGACGATGCCCATGTCGAGCGCGCGGGGCCGGATCTCGTGGGCGCTGGCCTACCTCGGCCGCTTCCCGCTGGCCGTCCTCCAGCTCATGTTCCGTCTTGCGATCGCCAGCGTGTTCCTCAAGGCGGGGTTGAACAAGATCGCCAGCTGGGAGCTGACGGTGCAGCTCTT
>JBGPZN010000217.1:0-6097 GCA_041493815.1 Methylomirabilia bacterium | reverse complement strand
CGGGGCGAAGGCCGTCGCTCGCGGCGGCTGAACCACCGTCAGGTTCGTCGCGCTCAGCGTCGTCCCATCCACCGTCGTCACGCTGATCTTGCCCGTCACCGCCCCCAGCGGCACCCGGAACTGCAGCTCCGTCAGCGTGCTCAACACGATCGAGCCCGGCGGCACCACGAACGCCCCGATCTTCACAGTCGGCTCGCCCGTCAGCGCCCGTAGATTCGTCCCGCTCACCACGATGACGGTCGCGCTGCCCCCCACCGCGTTCGTCGGCAAAAAGCCCGTGATCTTCGGCAGCACTTTGAAGATCACTAGGCTCGGCCCGATGCCGACGGGCGTCGTCACGCTCAGCACGCCGGTCCGCGCTCCCACCGGCACCAGCGCGTGCAGGGATGTCGCCGTCACCGCCGTCGGGGTCACTGTCACCGGCCCGGCGAAGGTCACGGTCGTCGCGACGGACAGGCTCATCCCCGCGATGGTCACCGACGTGCCCACGGGCCCCATGCCCGGAGTGAGCGACGTGATGCGCGGCACCGAGAGGACAGTCTCCGTGTGGGTGCCGGACTTGCTGAACCCGTGGCCGTCGCTCACCGTGACCTTCAGCGCGCAGGTCTGCGACGCACCAGTGGCGTTCACCAGCGCCGTCCACGTCGGTGTCGCCAGCGCGGCGTTGTCGAAGCTGCCGGCCGGCAATCCGCCGGTGCAGGTCGAGACCCACGCGTACGTCAGGGTGTGGCCGAAGTTGTCGTTCGCGGTGACGGTCAGGCTCACCGCCCCGCCCGGGTTCACCGGGTTCGGCGTGCCGCTGGGCCCCGCCGTGATGGCGAACACGTGCAGCGCGTTGAGCGCCGAGTCGGCGTGGATCAGGCCGAACCCGGTATTGTTGTCGAAGCCGGCCGGCCCCATGTTCTGCGCGGTGTTCTCGAGGACGGTCCGGACCTCGACCGGCGTCAGCGTCGGCAGCGCCTGCCGCAGCAGGGCCGCCACCCCGGCCGCGTGAGGCGCAGCCGCCGACGTCCCGAAGAAGTTGGGAAAGCCCGTCCCATCGGTGTCGAACCCGAAGAACGTCGTGTCGGCACCGTCGGGGGCGACGATCTCGGGCTTGAATTGCCGCGGGTCGTTGATGGGGCTCCCCGCGATGTCGAAGAGAACAGGCGTGGTCCCCCCCGAGGAGAACGTCTCGAGCGTGGTCGGAGTCTTGTAGTTGGCCGCGCCGACTGCCACGGCGCCCTGCGCGTTGGCGTGCCCGTAGATCGTGCCGCTGCTCGTCGCCGGGGACAGCGTCGGGTTGCCGCCAGACGAATAGACAACGTACTTGAACCGTCCGGGATTGGCACCCGCGAAGTTGACGATCACGATGAAGCCGACACACTGGCTCCCGAATGGGGCGTCGCACTCGACGGCCAGGGCCTCGACCGGATCCTTGGCCACCAGATTGTCCGTGATGCCTGCTGCCACCACGACGAAGCCGCCCAAGCCGTTCGGGACCAGAAGGTAGACGTCCAGGTCGTTCAGCGTGCCCGGGGCCCCGCTGACCGAGAAGAAGGGCGAGTCCCACTGCAGCACCAGCGTGAAGCTGCTGCCCCCGGGACCTGCGACACGCTGCATCACGGTACCGCCGAAGTTGTGGGGGGTGCCCCCGAAAAAGTCTCCTTCGAAGGTGCCGGGGGCGAGGAACTGGCCCGGCACGAACGCATGCTCGTAGGCATGCCGGGCGTTGTTGCCGGCGGCCGAGAAATAGGCGACGCCCGAGACTTTGACTTCGTCCACGGCCTGGGCGACCACGCCGTCCTGGAACATCGGCTCGGCGATGTAGAGGGCATCGTCGACGATTACCGTGGCGCCGGCGTCGCGCAGCGCGCGGATGTTGTTCGCGAACCCCGCCTGACCGATGGCTGCAGTGGCGAACGCCAGGCTCGCGCCGGGGGCGACGTCGTGGACGATCTGCAGCATGGCTCGGCCTTCGTCGGTGCCCGGACAATCGTCCTGCAGCACCGTCACGGTGGACGGGAGATCGTCGGAGGCCATGTCGCCGGCGGCCCCGAAGCCGCAGTTGAAGCTGTCGGACAGCACGCCGACCATCACCCCGCTGCCGTCGAGGCCGAAGGTCGCGCGCGCCGTGTCGGCGCGCAGGACGTGGTCGCCCTGGCTAGTCACAGTGCCGGCGTTGGTCCTGCGGTAGGCCCGCCGCGCGAACTGCAGGGACGCCACGCCTTCCAGCGACGGGATCGCGGCGATGGGCAGCCGCGCGGAGACCAGGCGCCCGGCGATGGCCGTATCGCGCGCGCCGAGGGCGATGAGCTCGGCCTCGAGCGCGCTCGGATCAGCGGCGGCGACGGCGTCGATCGTCACCCAGTCGCCGGCGACGGGCGGGGGCAATTCAGAGAAGGTACCGGGGGCGCCGGCGGCCGCCGCCGCGGCGGGTGGCGCGGCCAAGTTGGCGAGGTCTCGCGACATCCGCGTCGCCGGCTTCAAGCCGTCGGCGACAGCCACGCCCGCGCCACTGACCAGCAGGAGTCCCACCACCACCCACGCCACGAAGGTGCGCATCACGGTGTTTCTCACTCTCCGCCGCCCAGGTACTGGCGCGAGCACTGACTACTTCACCGCTAACGGACTCCTTCACCGACGCGACCGTGGGTTGTCGACCTCGCGGCTCGCGCGAACGTGAGACTGGGCAACGCCGCCATCGCGGGGATTTCGGCGATCGGTAGCTGACCGGACACGATGCGTCCCGCCGTCACCGCCCCCCGCATGCCGAGAGCGACGAGACTGACCTTCAGGTCTTCGACACTGCCAGAAGCGACCGCGTCGATGCTCACCCGGTCCTCGACGACACGGATCGTGCGATCGGGCAAGACCAGCGACCGGCCGCTCTCGTGCGCCGCTCGATACGCCGCGTAGAGCGCCTGCAGCTCCGGCCCGACCTTGGCTAGTGCGCCGTCACTGGCCGGAGCGGCCGCGATACCCGGCACCACCGTCAGCGATATTAGAAGGACACCGCACAGCGACCGTAATAAATTCCGACAGATACCCATCCAACCCACCTGCCGAGTCAGCCGACCATAGCGACCGGGTCTGACAATCTCAACGACGGGAAGGAGTGAGAATCAACCAGCACGCGCTCGGGTTCGCGCCGTCGCCGGGGCGCCTCCGGCTCAGCGCGGCTGGCCACCGTCAGCGGCTTTCGTCCTGCCAGAGGCCGAGCACCTGCAGCACCGGCTCGTCGTTGAACTGGAACAGGCAGGCCGGCCCCTCGCCGCGGTGCTCGTGCTCGAGCCAGTGCCACGGCGGGGCCACGAACGTGTCGCCCGGCTCCCACGCCAGCACGTGCTCACCGACGCGGCTCTGGCCGCGCCCCTCGATCACGTGGAAGATCCGGCTCGTGGTGCGACGGTCGCCGCGCGTGCGCTCGCCCGGGCGCAGCCACTGCGCCTCGGCACCCATCGTCGGCAGCGGGGCGCGGCCACTCGTTGGATCGACGTAGCGCAGCGTCACCGGCACGTCGGCCGCGGAGGTCGCGGCCAGCCGCTCGAGCGCCGCGCGCACGGTGCGCCATGGCCACCGTACCTGAGGAAATCCCGTCTGCGGATAGCGCGACACGCGCGGCACCAGGCCGGCCGCGGTGAACTCGTCGGCCGACGGATCGGTCGCCGTCACCGGCGGCTGCGCGGGACGCATCTTCGACGCCCACGCGGCGTCGAGGCTGCGCACCAGCGGGATGTCGAGGCCGTCGAGCCAGATCACCGGGTCGGCGCCCTGATGCCCGTGATCGTGCCAGCGCATGGGCGGCGTGATGATGAGGTCGCCGACCTCCATCGGGCACTTCACGCCCTCGACCGTCGTGTAGGCGCCGCGGCCCTCGGCGACGAGGCGCAGCGCGGCCGGCGTGTGATGGTGGCTGGGCGCCGTCTCGCCGGGCAGGATGATCTGAAAGCCGGCGAACAGCGTCGAGGTGATCGCGTAGGCGCCACCGAGTCCCGGATTGCGCAGGACCAGCACGCGGCGCTCGGCCTGCTCCATCGGCACCAGCCGGGCGGCCTCGAGCAGGCGCGGCCGCACCTGCTGCCAGCGCCACACGTGCGGCACCGCGGCGGTCGCGCGCTCGTGGGGGAGCAGCGCGTGCAGCGCCGTCCACAGCGGCGCCAGCGCGAGTGAGTCGAGTGCATCGGAGTACGCGGCGGGCAGGCTCGGGTCCCGGGTGGTCAGCGTCGTCATGTGTACCTCGTGAACCACGAAGAGAGTGGCGCGATCATACCACCACGACCATGAGCGCCGCGGGTAGCACCTCGACCTCGACCGGCGTGAACCCCGCCGCCTCGCCGTCGAGCTGCACCGGTACCGGCACCGCGCTCGTGAGTGTGAACCGGCGCGCCCGGCCGCTTCGCACGTGCGAGAGCCGGCCGTGGCACGCGCGCACCACCGCCCACGCGTAGCGGGCCAGCGCCGACACTCCGCCCCGCTCGAACGCCACCCAGTCCAGCAACCCATCGTCGGCGCGCGCCGCCGGCGTGAGCTTGAGGGCCATCGCGTAGTCGGGCAGGTTACCGATGATGCAATAGGCGCCGGCGACGGTGACGCCGTCGGCCGTCACCGACACCGGAGCATGCGAGTACGTCCACAGCGCCGCCCCCAGGGGCCGCAGGTAGCTGGCGCGTCCCATGCGGCCGGGCGCGCCACCGCTGGCGCGCAGGCGCGCGATGCGATGAATGACGTCGGCGTCGAAGCCGGCGCTCAGCATCAGCCCGAACCGCCGCGTCCCCACGGAGGTGTGGGCCCGGCCGAGATCGAGGCGATGGCGGGTGCCGAGCCCGATGGCGCGAGCCAGCCGCGCCGGCGGCACGTCGAAGCCCAGCGCGCGCGCGAAGAGGTTCTCGTTGCCGGTCGGCAGCACGGCCAGGGGCACGTCGCTGGTCAGCTCGTTGATCACGGCGGCCACGGTGCCGTCGCCGCCCGCCGCCACCACGCAGCGGACGTCGGCCATCGCGCCCGGATCGCCCAGCAATGCCGCGCGCTCGTCCGCCTCCCACACGACGCGGACGGTGGCGCCGGTGGCCCGCAGCGCGGCGACGAGCGCGTCGACCCGCGCGCGCGGACGGGCGGCGCCCCGATAGGGGTTGGCGGCGACGACGATCACGCGCCGGCCTCGCCGAGATGCGATACTAGGCGGCCGGAGGCCGCCCCATGCAGTTCGAGGTCGAGGTCTATCGCAACGATACGGGCGATTGGGTGGCGACGGCCGTGGCGCACGCCGTCACCGTCACCGGGCGCACCGAGCCGGAGGCGCTGAGCCGGCTGCTGGACGCCCTCGCCCGACACTTCAAACGCAAGCCGCAAGGCTCCGAGCACGCCTGATGATAGTCCGTCTCCGGCTCCCGTAGTCGCGTGGCGGCGAATCCCTTCGCCGAGGCGACCGCGTACGAGATGCTGGTCGCCGTGGCGAAGCGTCACGGCGCGCGACCGGCCATCGTGTTCGGCGGCGAGCGCATCACCTTCGCCGACCTTCGCGCGCGCGTCGACGCCCTCGCCCGCGGCCTCGCCGCCCTCGGCCTCGGCCGCGGCGACGCGCTGGCGATCTGGCTCCCCAACCGCCCTCTGTGGTTCGTCGCCCAGTACGCCGCCGCGCGCCTGGGCATCGTGGTCGTCGCCCTCAACCCCCGCTACCGCGCCCGCGAGCTCACCTACATCCTCCATCAATCCGACGCCACCGCCCTCCTGCTGACCGACCACCTCGGCCCCATCGACTACTTCGAGACTCTGCACGAAGTCATCCCCGAGCTGTCCGACGCCATCCCTGGCGAGCTCACCTGCGCGACGCTCCCAAAGCTTCGCCACGTCCTCGTGGACGCCGAGGACCCGTACCCTGGATGCTTGCGCGTGTCCGACGTGTACAGCAGCGACCCCGCCACCGCTCCGCCCATGCCGGCGCCCGACGACGTGTTCTCGCTGCTGTACACGTCAGGGACTACGTCGCTTTCGAAGGCCGCGATGATCACGCATCGCAACTGCGTGCCGCACGGCTGGAACTGCGGCGAGCAGCTGAAGCTCACGCCCGAGGACCGCGTGCTGCACGCGATGCCGGCGGCGGGGACCTGGGGCGGCG
>JBGPZN010000511.1:0-2698 GCA_041493815.1 Methylomirabilia bacterium | reverse complement strand
CTCGATCGACACCGTGCCGACCAGGATGGGTTGGCCCTTCTCGTTGCGCTGGCGGATGTCGTCGACGACCGCGTTGAACTTCTCGCGCTCGGTCTTGTAGACGACGTCCGGATTGTTCAGGCGGATGAGCGAGCGGTTGGTCGGCACCACGGTGACGTCGAGCTTGTAGATCTTGGCGAACTCCTCCGCCTCCGTCTCGGCGGTGCCGGTCATCCCGGCCAGCTTGCCGTACATGCGGAAGTAATTCTGGAACGTGATGGTCGCCAGCGTCTGGTTCTCACGCTCGATCCGCACGCCCTCCTTGGCCTCGACCGCCTGGTGGAGGCCGTCCGACCACCGCCGGCCCGGCATGAGGCGGCCGGTGAACTCGTCGACGATGATCACCTCGCCGTCCTTCACCATGTAGTCCACGTCCTTGCGGAACAGCGAGTGGGCCCGCAGTCCCTGCTGGATGTGGTGGAGGGAATCGATGTGCTGGGGGTCGTAGAGATTGTCGATGCCGAGCAGCCGCTCGCACGAGACGATCCCCGCCTCGGTCAGGGAGACGGTCTTGGCCTTCTCGTCGACGATGAAATCCCCGGCCTTCTGCTCCTCCACTTCCGAGAGCTTGCCCTCGACGATGGTGGCCGCCCGCTTCAGCTTGGGAATGATCCGGTCGATCTTGAAGTACAGGTCGGTCGACTCCTCGGCCGGTCCCGAGATGATCAGCGGCGTGCGCGCCTCGTCGATCAGGATCGAGTCGACCTCGTCGACGATCGCGTAGTTCAACTCGCGCTGGACCAGCTCGTCGAGCGAGAAGCGCATGTTGTCGCGCAGGTAGTCGAAGCCGAACTCGTTGTTGGTGCCGTAGGTGATGTCGGCCGCGTAGGCCTCGCGGCGATCGATCGGCCGGAGCCCGGTCATGCGGACGTCGGGCGTCCCGTAGGCCGGGTCGTACTGGAACGAGGCCTCGTGCTGGATGACGCCGACCGTGAGGCCGAGCGCCTGGTAGATCGGGCCCATCCACTGGGCGTCGCGCTTGGCCAGGTAGTCGTTCACGGTGACGATGTGCACACCCTTGCCGGAGAGCGCGTTCAGGTAGGCCGGCAGGGTGGCCACCAGCGTCTTGCCCTCGCCGGTCGCCATCTCGGCGATCGTCCCCTCGTGCAGCACCATGCCGCCGATGAGCTGCACGTCGAAGTGCCGCATCCCCGCCCGACGGCGCGCGGCCTCACGGCACACCGCGAACGCCTCCGGCAGCAGCGCGTCCAGCTCCTCGCCGTCGGCCGCCCGTTTGCGGAGCTCGTCGGTCTTGGCGGCGAGGCCGGCGTCGTCGAGCCCCTGCATCTCGGGCTCGAGCGCGTTGATCTGGGCGACGGCCGGCTGCATCCGCTTGACGTCACGCTCGTGCTTGGTGCCGAAGACCGCGCGGAGAATCGTGGAGATCATGATCTCGCGCCCATTATACAGGCCGCATCCGGCCGGCCAGCGAGTTCAGCCCGCGCGCGGCCGCCCGCGCCGGGCGCCCAGCAGGTCGCGCGCGTGTTCGCGGGCCGCCGCCGTCGTCGTGGCGCCTCCGAGCATGCGGGCCACCTCCTCCACGCGCTCGTCGCCGGCCAGTGGGGCCACCGCCATCCGCGTGCGCCCGCCGCGCACGCTCTTGCTCACGCGCAGGTGGTGGCCGGCGAGCGCCGCGATCGGCGCCAGATGCGTGACGCACAGCACCTGCCGACCCTCGGCGGCGCCGGCCAGCGTCTGGGCGACGACCGACGCCACGCGGCCGCCGATGCCGGCGTCCACTTCGTCGAAGACCAGCGTCGGCACCCGGTCGGCGCGGGCCAGGACCGACTTGAGCGCCAGCATCGTGCGCGACAGCTCGCCGCCGGAGGCCACCCGGGCGAGCGCCTTCACCTCCTCGCCGGGGTTGGTAGACAGCCGCAGCTCCACCCGGTCGGCGCCGCGCGCGCCGATCTCGGCCGCCGGCTCGAGGCCGACCTCGAACACGGCCCGCTCCATGCCGAGCGCGCGCAGCGCCCGCTCGACCTGGGTGGCCAGCCGGCTGGCGGCCGAGCGGCGACGGGCGGACAGCGCAGTGGCGGCGGCGGCCAGCTCGGCCTCGAGCTCGCCGAGCACCCGTTCCTGCTCGGCCATCACCTCCTCGTGCCGCTCGAGGCGCTCGAGGTCGCGCCCCGCCTCGTCGCGGAAGCGCAGCATCGCCTCCTCGCCGTCGCCGTACTTGCGCTCGAGGCGGGTGAGCGCGTCGAGCCGCTCGTGGATGGCGTCCAGCCGGCCGGGCTCCGCCACGATCCCGTCCCGCAGGCGGCGGATGGCGCCCAGCGCCTCGTCGAGCTGGATGCGGGCCGCCTCGATCGGCTCGCTCGGCGCGGCCAGCTTCGCGTCCAGCCGGCCGAGGTCGTGCAGAATGCGCGCCGCCCGCGCCAGGCCCTCGGCCGCCGACTGCGGGGCGTCGGCGAGCAGCGACGCGGCCTCGCTCAGGCCGGCCGTGAAGCGCTCGGCGTGCTGAACCCGCCGCAGCTCGCCGCGCAGCTCCTCCTTCTCGCCCACGCGCAGCCGCGCCGCGTCCAGCTCGCCCACCTGGAAGCGCAGCAGGTCTTCGCGCTGCGCGCGGTCGCGCGCCTCGCCGCGCGTGCGCTCGGCCTCCGCGCGTGCGGCCCGGTGCTTGGCGTAGAGCGCCTCGACCCGGGCGCCCGCCTCCTCG
>JBGPZN010000124.1:0-8421 GCA_041493815.1 Methylomirabilia bacterium | reverse complement strand
GTCGAGCAGCGCGTGGTGGAAGCGCTCGAGCTGTGCGATCGTGGCTACGTGCTGGAGACCGGCCGCGTGGTGCTCGAGGGCCCACGCGAGACGCTGCTGGGCGACGCGCGCGTGCAGCGCGCGTACCTGGGGGCTTGACGCGGAGACTCAGTCCAGGAGTACCCGGGAAGCGTGCCGATGGGCTACGACCTCTCCAAACCAGGCTCGATCTCGGTCCAGGATTCCACGGCAACGTAGCGGCCGAGGTGCCGCGGGTTCATCGTCACGACGGTGCCCGCGACCTCCAGGGCTTGCGCCGCGAGGATGACATCGCTGTCCAGCGCGTGCTCGGGTGCCGTTGGCTGCCCCCGGAATCGCGCCTCGGCCCACAGCTTCGCCGCTTGGCGCATAGCGGCCGTGTTCAGCGGCAGATACACGAGCGTCTCCGCGAGCTCGTCGAGTCGACGCAGACTCCGCTCCGACGCCTGGCCGCGCGCAACAAGGTGCAGAAGCTTGCGCCGCACCTCAAAGTCGGCAACCTCCGGCACGATGATCCGCTGCGCCTCGCGCGGGTCGGCGAGGAGCCCGTCGATCCACCGAGCGACCGGCCGATACTGGCGTTTCCCAGGGTGGCACAGGCGGCTCACGATGCTGGCATCCAGGACCCGCGTCACTCGAAGTCCTCGCGGAACCGCACCGGGAAGTCGCCCATGGCTTCGAGCGCCGCGCCCACCTGCTCGTCGTAGTCGGAATCCTCTTCCATCCACTCACGGAGCAGCGCGGCCGCTCGCCGGTTCCGCTCCATCCGCTCGGCCGGCGGCAGCGGATCGACCCACGGCGTGGACTCGCCCGTCCGCGGCTTGGTCGCCGGCGTTGACTCTGCTACTCGGAGTGGGCGGCTCGTGCTTCGGTAACGAAGACTCGAGGAGGCGCCGCCCTTCCTACTTCTCGTCGTCGTCCTCTTCGTCGGTTTCTTCATCTGCATCACCTGCCTCTCCGTACGCGGCGGCGGTCCCGGCGACAACCCGCAACTGCTCCGCAAGGCGCCCCCCCAGAACCGATTGGGAGACAGCACGCGGCCGCTAGATTGGGGAGCGGGCCAGCCCGTATCCTACCCGGCATGGTGGGGAACGCCAACGCCGCTGTTGGTTCTGTGCAGGCGTCCGGTTCGGGTCTCCCCCGGGGGACCCCGGCGAGTTCGTAGCGTCAGCGCGCCCTCACCACAAAGGCGCCCAGGGCAGGTCATCGTGCGCAGCATGCGGGACGCGACATACGGCACGGGCGGCGCCCCTTAGTCCGCTACAATTGCCGCGCCGCGCGGGCCGGCGGCGACACAGGAGACGACATGGCGAAGAGCAACATCATCCGGGTGGGCGACGTCGAGATCGTGGCGCTGTCGGACGGCATGCTGGAGTTCGATCTCTGCAACTTCTTCCCGACCATCCCCGGTGAGCAGTGGGAGCCGCACGCCTCGAAGCTCACCGACGAGCACAAGGTGCGGTTCAACCTCGGCTCCTATCTGATCCGCTCCAGCGGGCGGACGATCCTCGTGGACACCGGCCTCGGACCGCGGCCCGCCGAGACGCCCGACGTGCCGTGGGGCGAGCTCCTGCGCGACTTCTCCGCCAACGGCGTGCGGCCGGACGAGGTCGACATGGTCGTGATGACGCACCTGCACCGCGATCACGTCGGCTGGAACCTGCTGCGCGAGGGCGAGCGGTGGGTGCCGACGTTCCCGAAGGCGAAGTACTGGATGAGCAAGACGGACTGGGACACCTCGCATCAGCCCGACGTGCAGCCCCAGCGCTATCCCAACGCGCCGACGTGCGTGTGGCCGCTGCAGGAGCTCGGCCTGATCGAGTTCATGCACGGCGAGCACACGATCACGCGCGAGCTGACGGCGGTGCCGACGCCCGGCCACACGCCCGGGCACGTGAGCATCCTCGTCACCTCGCAGGGCCAGCGCGCGCTCGTCCTCGGCGACGCCGCCCACAACCCGGTGCAGTTCGAGGAGCCGGACTGGGTCTCGCGCGCCGACATGGACCCCGAGCTGACGCGCCAGACGCGCAAGGCGCTGCTCGACCGGCTGGAGCGTGAAGACATCCTCGTGATGGCCGGACACTTCCAGGCGCCCGGCTTCGGCCGGGTCGTGCGCCTGAACGGACGCCGCTACTGGCGAGGGCTCTGATCCGCCTGCCGGCGTGGCAGCGAAACGTCTGGGCCCTGGCGCTCAGCATTTTCGTGGCCTTCGTCGGCTTCCAGTTCTCCTCGCCGTTCATGCCGCTGTACGTGCGCGAGCTGGGGGTTACCGACCCCGGCCGCATCGCGCTGTGGTCGGGCTTGATCGCCGCCGCCACCCCGGCCGTCTCCGGCGTGCTGGGTCCGTTCTTCGGCCGGCTCGCCGATCGCTTCGGCCGCAAGCTCATGCTCATCCGCTCGCTGGCCGGCTTCGTCGTGATCATCGCGATCATGGGGCTGGTGACGTCGGTCGAGCAGCTCTTCGTCGCGCGCCTGGTGCAGGGGCTCTTCGCCGGCTTCACGCCGATGGCGATGGCGGTGGCCAGCGTGTCGGCGCCGCGCGACAAGGTCCCGGTCGCCATCGGCATCGTGCAGTCCGCGCAGCTCCTGAGCGTCGCCGTCGGGCCGGCGGCCGGCGGCTACGTCGCCTCGCATCACGGAATCCGCGCGGCCTTCTTCGTGACGGCGGCCCTGTGCGCGGTGGCGCTGGTCGGCCTGATCGCGCTCTTCAAGGAGGTCTCGCCGTCCGGGGCTCCGGCCGTCCGGGGATCCGCGGCGAGCCTGCCGATGCGCCAGGCGCTGCGCTATCCCAACTTCCTGCTGGTGCTGGCGCTGCTGCTGATCGGGCAGTTCATCGACCGCGGGCTGGCGCTGCTGATCCCGCTGCACGTCGCGCACATGCCGGGCATCGAGGCCATTGCCGCCACCTCCGGCGCGATCATCTCGGTCGCCGCCGTCGCCGCCACCGCCTCCTCCAACCTCGCGGCGCGGCTGTCCCGCGGGGTGCCGACCACCCGCCTGCTGATGGTGGGGCTGCTGGCCGGGGGTCCGCTGTGCGCGGCCATGGCGTTCGCCCACGGATGGGCGAGCCTGCTCGTGCTGCGCACGCTGGTAGGGTTCTGCTTCGGCGGGGTGATCACGCTGGCCTACGCGCTGGGCGCCGAGATCGTCCCGGCCGAGCACCGCGGCGCCGCCTTCGGCTGGCTCGCGCTGGGCGTGCAGGTCGGCACCGCGACCAGCCCGCTGGCGATGGGCGCGCTGGCCTCGATGAGCATTCCCAGCGCCTACGTCTTCGACGGCGCGCTGGCCTGCGTGGGCGCCGCCCTGCTGGCGTTCGGCTGGCGCGCCCAGCGGACGCCGCTCAGGGACGCTCGGCCTTCACCTCCATGAGCGCGCTCACTCGTAGCGCGGCGGGCGCTTCTCGCGGAACGCCGCGATGCCCTCGCGGAAGTGCGCGCTGGCGCGCACGCGGTCGCCCAGCTCCTGCTCCAGCGCCTCGCGCGAGCGCGCGTGCTCGGCGGTCGTCGCGCTGATCTGCTGCTTCACCGCCTGCACGGCGGCCGGGCTGTTCGCGGCGATCCGCTCCGCGGTCTCTAGCGCCCACGGCATGAGCCCCTCGGCGGGGACGACGCGGTTGATCAACCCCAGGCGCGCGGCCTCGTCGGCATCGATCAGCTTCGCCGTCAGCAGCAACTCCATCGCGTGGACGTAGCCGATCTGCTGAATCAGCTTGATGGTGGCGCCGCCGAACGGGTAGATCGACCACTTCACCTCGGGCAGCCCGAAGCGCGCGTGCGGCGCCGCCGCGCGGATGTCGGTGGCGAGCAGCAGCTCGAGGCCGCCGCCGGCGCAGTCGCCGTTGACGGCGGCCACGATGGGCTTGGCGTAGGCGTCATATTTGAGCAGGGCGTGGCTCACCACGCGCGCGGTCTCGGCGGAGGCCGAGAGGTCGCCGCTGATGTCGGCGCCGGCGGTGAACGCGCGCTCGCCGGCGCCGGTGAGCACGATGCACCGGCAGGACCCGCGCTCCAGCTCGTCCCACAGCTGCGCCAGGTCCGCCAGCATCGCGCGGGTCATGGCGTTGCGGCGGGGCTGGTTGTCGATGGTGACGACGACGACGTGGGGACCGTGGGGCTCGGCGCGGATCTCCATGGGCCTACCGCTCGCCGGGGACGACGACGACCTTGCCGTGCGCCTTGCGCTCCGTGAGCAGCCGGATCGCGTCCACCGAGCGCTCGAGCGGTAGCCGATGCGAGATCAGCGGCCGCAGCTTGCCCTCGGCGTACCAGCGCATCAGCTCCTCGACCGACCGGCGCAGCTTGTCCGGCGCGTGCCAGCGGAAGTAGCGCAGCGAGGACCCCAGGGCAGCACGGTGTTTGACCAGCAGCCGGTTGGCCGGGATCTGCGGAACGCCGCCGACGAAGCCGACCAGCAGGATGCGGCCGCCCCAGCCGAGGGCCGAGAGCGCGGCGTCGAAGAGATCGCCGCCGACCGGGTCGAAGCACACGTCGGCGCCCTTGTCGTCCGTCAGCGCCATGACCCGCTCGGTCAGCTTCTCGGTGGCGTAGTTGACGAGGTCGTCCGCGCCGCGGTCGCGGGCCACCGCCAGCCTCTCGGCGGTGCTTGCGCCCGCGATCACGCGCGCGCCCATGGCCTTGCCGATCTCCACCGCCGTCAACCCGACGCCGCCGGCGGCGCCCAGTACCAGCAGCGTCTCGCCGGCCTCGAGCCGTCCCTGCCAGCGGAGCGCCACGTGGCTCGAGATGTACGCGATCGGAAACGCCCCCGCCTCGTCGAAGCTCATGCCGGCGGGAATCGCGAAGGTCTCGCCCTCGGAGGCGACGGCCATCTCGGCGAGGCCGCCGTAGGCGAGCACCGCCATCACGCGGTCGCCGCGCGAGAAGCGGGTGACGCCCGCGCCGCACGCCGCTACCACGCCGGCCGTCTCCAGCCCCGGGCTGAAGGGCAGGGCGGGCTTGGTCTGGTAGCGCCCGGCCACCAGCAGGGCGTCGGCGTAGTTCACCGCGGTCGCCTTCACGTCGATGAGGACCTCCCCGGGTCCCGGCACCGGCGGCGCCACCTCTTCGACCTTCAGGTCCTCGACCTCGCCCCACGCCCGGCACACGACGGCGCGCATCAGCAGGCGCCGCCGCCGGCGTGCAGGCGCTCGAGGTCCTCGCGCAGCCGGGGCTTCTGCACCTTGCCGGTCGCCGTTCGCGGAAACTCCTCCGCGGTGCGGAACACGATGCGGGCCGGCACCTTGTAGCTGGCCAGCCGCTCGCGACAGAACGCGGTCAGCGCCTCCTCGGTGGCGGTGGCGCCCTCGTTCAGCTCGACGGCCGCCACGCCCACCTCGCCGCGGTCGCGATCGCGCACGCCCACCACGTAGGCCTGCTTCACCGCCGGGTGCGCGAGCAAGATGGCCTCCACCTCCAGCGGCGCCACGTTGGCGCCCGACGTCTTGATCAGCTCCTTGAGCCGGCCGCGGAAGCGCACGCGGCCGTCATCGCCGATGAGCCCGAGGTCGCCCGTCACGAAGTAGCCGTCGGCGTCGAACGCCGCCCGGGTCTGCTCGGGGTCACGATAGTACCCGGGGGTCAGGTGGCCCTTCACCCGGAACTCTCCCACCTCACCGGGCGGCAGCGGCCGGCCGCTGGCCGGCTCCACGACGCGGATCTCCATGCCGGGCAACGGCCGCCCCTGGGTGGTGAGCCGCAGGTCCAGCGGATCACGCGCGTCGGTGACCGCGCAGTTGCCGTAGGTCTCGGTCGCCCCGTAGACGTTGCACAGCTCGCGCGCGTTGACGGCGTCGATCGTCATCTGGATGTCCTCGGGCAGCCCGATGGTGAGGCCGGTGCGCATCGCGGCCAGCGCGCGCCGGGGACGATCGGGATGCTCGGCCATCGCCCGGGCCATGTTCACCATGCCGTAGTAGACGCTGCACCGCTCGTCGTCCAGCAGCGCCAGGGCCTCGCCCGGTTCGAAGCTCTCCTGCAGCACGATGGTGCCTCCGTGGGTGAGGATGGCCGGCAGGGCGTTGGCCGAGCCGAACGACCAGAACAGCGGCACCGCCAGCCACAGCCGGTCGGCGGCGGTCAGGTGCTGGCGCTCGCCGATGTCGAAGCCATTGGCGATCACGCCGCCGTGGGCGAGCGTGACGCCCTTCGGCGTGGCCGTCGAGCCGGACGTGTAGAGGATGAAGCACGGATCGGCCGGGCTCACGGCCGCCGTCGCTGCGGTCACTGCGGACGCGGGCACCGCCGCCGCCCGCTCCGGGAGGTCCGTCCATCGATGGACGCCGTCGTGACGGCGCTCGTCGATGCCAATCACGGCGCGGAGCTCGGGGAGCCGCTCGCTGTGCAGCGCCCGCGGGGTCGAGCCGGCCAGTTCCGGGCATAGCTCGTGGAGCGCCGACAGGTAGGCGCGGCCGCGGAACGCCTCCATGGTGACGAGCACGCGCGGCCCGGCGTGCTCGAGGGTCCACGCGATCTCGCGCGGCGTCGAGAACGTGCTGATCGCCACGGTCACGGCGCCGAGCTTGCTTGCCGCGAACGCGGTGACGAGCCACTCCGGCCGGTTGGGCAGCAGCACCGCGACCCGGTCGCCCTTGCCGACGCCGAGCGCCAGCAGCGCGCGCGCCAAGGCGTTGGCGCGCTGGCGCAGCTCGGCGTAGGTCAGTCGCTCCCCGCGGAAGACGACGGCCTCCGCCCCCGGGCGCGCCTTCGCGAGCTCGTCGAGCAGCGCGCCGAGCGTGCGGCTGCGCGGGATCACGCCGGTCAGCGTCCGGTGAATCGCGGCGTCCGCCCTTCGCGGTGCGCGGCCGCGCCCTCGTCGATGTCCTGGCTCCACTCGACCGCGTGGCGGAGCGCGTCCGACAGCGCGCGGGCCTCGCCGAAGCCGCCGAAGAGCCGGGTGTTGACGATCCGCTTGGCCGCTCGCGTGGCCAGCGGCCCGCTGGCCGCGATGCGCGCAGCCAGGGCCCGCGCCTCGGCCAGGAGTCGATCGGCCGGGTAGACAGCCAGCACCAGCCCCAGCCGCTCCATCTCGGCGGCGTCCAGCTCGCGCCCGGTGCAGATGATGTCCAGCGCCCGCGCCCGGCCGACGAGCATCGGCAGCCGCACCGGTCCGCCGGCGCCGGGCGCGCCGCCCCACAGTGCCTCGGGCAGCGCGAACGTCGCGTGGGCCGCCGCCAGCCGGATGTCGCAGGCCAGCGAAAGCTCGGCGGCGCCGGCCCGGGTGGCGCCGTTCAGCGCCGCGATGACGATCTGCGGAAGCGTCTCCAGCGCGTCGTACACCCGGTTGGCGAGGCGGACCAGCTCGAGGATCTGCTCCTTGCTGTAGCTCGCGCGCACCACCGGGTTCAGGATCCCCATGGAGAAGAACGCCGAACCGCGGCCGGTTACCACCACGGCCTGGACGGTGCCGTCGCCGGCCAGCTCGTCGACGATGCCCTGGAGCGCGAGCAGCACGGAGCGCGTGAGACGGTTC
The DNA here is from genome assembly GCA_041493815.1 of Methylomirabilia bacterium. Lineage (GTDB taxonomy): Bacteria > Methylomirabilota > Methylomirabilia > Rokubacteriales > CSP1-6 > AR5. Next base: position 936 of record JBGPZN010000124.1, on the reverse strand, counting down.
TGCTCCGCCGGCCGCCCGAGCGTGATGGTGGCTACCCCGCCGTCCCGTGCAAATTCCACGTCGCTCACAGCGTCACCGTCTGCGCCGTATGGTGTGGAGCCACGCCGTCACCTCCCAGGCCTCGCTGGCTTGACAATAGTAGCGTGAGGACGGACTGTGCGATGCGGGAGGAATGCCGGCGATGAGCGGGCGGGACGCGATGACGGCCGGCGACCTGCTGACGCTGTCCGAGCTGCGTGATCTGCGCCGCACCTCCGCGCTGCGCGGCGCCGGGCTCGTGGTCCACGCCTGGGCGGTCATCGCGGGGGCGATGCTGCTCTACGCCGCCTGGCCGTCCGTCCTCACGCTGCTCGTGGCCGTCGCCGTGATCGGCACGCGCCAGCTCGGCCTGGCGATCCTCATGCACGAGGCCGCTCACTGGCTCCTGTTCCCGAGTCAGCCGGCAAACACCCGCGTCGGCGCGTGGCTCTGTGCCCACCCCGTGGTCGATGACCTGCGGCAGTATCGCCGGCGCCATCATCTCCATCATCGCCATGCGCAGCAGCCCGACGATCCCGATCTCGCGCTGGCGGCGGCATGGCCCATGGCACGACACGCCTTCTGGCTGGCCGTGCTACGTGATCTCACCGGCGTGACCGCGGGCGCGCGGCTGCTCGCGTGGCGTCCGAGGCGCGCGGACGCGTCTCCGTCGTGGCGACGGCTGCGCGGCCCCGTCGTCGCCAACGCCGTCCTGCTCGGCGGGCTGGCCGCCGCCGGTCAGTGGCAGCTCTACCTGCTCCTGTGGGTGCTGCCGCTGGCCACCTGGTATCAGCTCGTCACGCGCATCCGGAACCTGGCCGAGCACGCGCTGGTGCCCGACGGCGACGACCCGCTGCGAAACACGCGCACGACGCGGGCCCGGTTCCTCGAGCGCGCGCTGGTGGCGCCGTACTGGAT
>JBGPZN010000493.1:0-2851 GCA_041493815.1 Methylomirabilia bacterium | reverse complement strand
GGCGATGACCGGGATCTCGACGGCGCTGGCGACCATGGCACCGATGCGGGCCACCTCGGTCTGGGTCAGGAAGCCCATGTCGGGCCACCCGTTGGCCATGGCCATCGAATAGCCGCTGAGGTAGATGGACTTCATGCCCACCCGCTCGGCGATCTGGGCGTCGAGCGGCGAGTAGACGCCGCCCGTGAACAGATAGGGCTCGGTGCGGAGCAGCTCGCGAAATGTCTGGCCCGGGTTGTCCATGGCTCTCATCTCTCCTCGTCTCGGTCGCTCAGAGCAGGTCGAACGGCCGGCCGGGCCGCACGGTGGTCGACTCCAGCAGCGCCCCGGCGCAGGCCCGGCAATAGGTCGTCGACTCCAGCGAGATCGCGCACGACGGGCAGCAGGAGGCGCCGCACTCCAGACACCCGAAACTGTGAAAGGCGTTACGTATCTCGGTACCGCAGCCACACTGACCTGGCATTGCGTCGTCCTCCTTGACGTTGAACAACGCCGACTGACCTTGCAGTCAGTGTGCCGTCGCGCGCCGGGAGCGGCAATCTCAATGTTTCTATCGGGGTGATAGAATTTCTCGATCAGAAATATCTTTCAGCTCGGGCATAATGGGACCCGATCGCGGTCGGACCACGTATAAAGGAGACGGATCAGTGGAGATCGCCCAGGTCGAGGCCTTCCTGGCCGTCGGCACCTTCGGCGGCTTTCGCCGCGCGGCCGACGCCCTGCGAGTCAGCCAGCCGGCCATCAGCGCGCGCATCAAGACGCTGGAAGCCTCGCTGGGGGTGAGGCTGTTCGAGCGCGGCCGGGCCGGGCTGGCGCTGTCGCCGGCCGGGCGCGCGCTGCGCCCGCACGCCGAGCAGCTGCTGCACTCGGTCGCCCTGGCCCGCCAGGCCGTGCACGACCTGCGGCCGGCCACCGGTGGCGCCATCACCATCGCCGCCGCGCTGTCGATCTGCACCTATCTGCTGCCCGACGTCCTCAAGCGCTTTCAGGCCGCCCATCCCAAGACGTTCATCACCGTGCGCTCGGGCCATTCGAAGGAAGTGCTGGCGATGGTGCTGGCCGGCGACGCCGAGCTGGGCCTGGCCCGCTCGCTCCATCATCCCGAGGTCGAGACCGTGAGCCTGCGCGACGATCCGCTCGTGCTCGTCTCGGCGCCGGGCGGGGCCATGGCCCGCGCCGGGCGCGCACGGCTGGAGGAGGTCGCGGCCCAGCCGCTGATCCTCTTCGACCGCGGCTCGAGCGACTGGACGCTCTCCCACGGCCTCTTCCGGCGCGCCGGGCTCGTCCCCAACGTGGTGCTGGAGGTGGAGTCGATCGAGGCCGCCAAGCGGATGGTCGAGCGCGGCATCGGCCTGGCGTTCCTGCCGCAGCTGGCCGTGGGGCGCGAGATCCGCCGGCGCCGGCTGCTCGCCATTCACGTGCGCGACGCCGAGCCGCTGAGCCGCAGCCTCGACGTCATCCATCCGCGCCAGCGTCCGCTCGGCACCGAGGCCCAGGCGCTGCTCAAGGCGCTGCGGGCCGCCGTCGACGAGACGGATCCCGCGCCGCGTTCGCGAAAGCGCGTACGCCGGCGCTAGGCCAGCGAGCGTTCGGGGGGCGCGGGGGGGCCATTTCGGGGCCCCCCACGAGGTAGAACGGTCGCCGCCACCAACCCCGCGGCGGCGGCCAGCGCCAGGCCGAGCGCGATCCCAGCCAGGACATCGGAAGGCCAGTGCGCGCGCAGGATCACGCGCGCCATGCCGACCAGCACGATCATCACGACCGCCAGCACGCGCACCCACGCGCAGGCGCGCCGCGGCAGCGAGCCGGCCAGAAACATGACGGCGCCGAAGAACGTCGCCGATGCCGTGGAGTGCCCGCTCGGAAAGCTCAGCGAGACATCCTCCGGACGTGTGCGGCCGACCAGGTGCTTGAGGACCCACTCCAGCAGCGGCGCGATCGCCATCACCGCCACCCACAGCCACCAGCGCTCGCGCGCCCGGCGGAAGACGACGAAGAGCAGCAGCGTGCCGGGCACCAGCACCCGCCAGTCGCCCGCGCGGTTGACGATCCGCATGGCGGCCACCATCCATGGCGTGGCCAGCGCCAGCAGCGCCTCGCGCACGGCGGCATCGGCGGGGAAGGCGCCCAGCACCACGACGGCGGCGGTGAGGGCCACGAAGCAGGCGCCGGCCACCGTGAGCACGCCACGCGGATGGAGCACGGAGGCCGTCGTCATTCCGAGGAGGCGTCCTCGCGCCGGGTCAGGATGGCGACCACGATGACGACGATGGCCCCGGCCAGGAGCGCCAGGCCGGCGAAGACGAGCGCGGTGCTGAGCGGGGACCAGCCCTCGCTGCGGAGTCCCCCGGGGTGATCGGCCCACGCCGGCGCGGCGGTCAGCGCAACGGCGAGGGCGGCGGCGATCCGCGCACGTGTTGGCGTCGACGGAGCTCCTCCCGGCACCGTCAGGGCGCCGTCTTGTCGATCGCGGTGATCGCCAGGTTGGGTGGCGTGCCCCGCAGCGTGAATCGTACCGCGTCTCCCGGTTTCACCGACTCCAGAATCTTCCGCGATCCGGTGCGAAACCCCATGGTCATCGGCGGCATGTAGCCGGCGATCTCGCCGTGCGTGATGACGAGGATGCCGACATCGGCCAGCCCGGCCCGCACGACGCCGGTGGCGTGGAACTCCCGCTCGCCGCCCGCGGTGGCCGCCACCGCGCGCGCCGTCTCCAGCTCGCGCGCCAGCCGCCGCGCCTGCTGTCCCCACCAGAGATAGCCGGTGCCCACGCCGATCATCAGCGCCAGGTCGACGAGGACGACGACCCGCCAGAGGCGCATCAGTGCACGTGCTCCGCCGGCGGCGGCGG
>JBGPZN010000044.1:0-13127 GCA_041493815.1 Methylomirabilia bacterium | reverse complement strand
CTGCTGGCCGAGTCCGCCGGGCGCCCCGCGCCGCCCCCGACCGGGCACGGCGGTCCGCCGGCGGTCCAGCCGGCGACCGGTTCGCCGGGCGCGCGCTTCACGACCCTCAAGCGTGAGGCCGAGCGCCGGCGCACCGGCGCGCGGCTGGCCGTCGGGCTCGGCACCTGCGGCCTCGCCGTCGGCGCCGCCGAGACCTTCGAGGCCCTGCGGGCGGAGACGGAGCGGCGCGGCCTGCCGTTCCGCGTCGTGGCCGCCGGCTGCAACGGCATGTGCTGGGCGCAGCCGGTCGTCGAGGTGCTGCGCGACGGGCGGCCGCGGCTCACGGCCGGCGCCGTCACGCCCGCCACCGTCCCGCGCCTGCTCAACGCGCTGACCGGCGCCGCCCCCGAGGACGAGATCGCCGTCGGCGCCGAGTTCATGGCGCCGCAGCGGCGCGTGCTCCTCGAGCGCTGCGGCCTGGCCGACCCGTACGACGTGGCCGATGCGCTCCGCCACGGCGCCTACGTGGCGTTCGCGCGCGCCCTGGACGATGGCCGCCCCGAGGCGGTCATCGAGGAGGTGCGCGCGGCCGGCCTCGCCGGGCGCGGCGGCGCCTACTTTCAGACCGCGGTGAAGTGGGCGGCGTGCCGTGCCGCCGCCGGCACGCCGAAGTACCTCGTCGTCAACGGCGAGGAGGGCGAGCCCGGCATCTTCAAGGACCGCCACCTGATGGAGGGCGATCCGCACCGCCTGCTGGAGGCGGTGCTGCTCGCGGCGTTCGCGGCCGGCGCCTCGCGGGCGATCCTCTACGTCCACGGCGAGGCCGCGCTGTCCGCGCGGCGCCTGGCCGTCGCGCTCGAGCAGGCGCGCGCGTGGGGACTCGTCGGCGAGCGCGTGCTCGGCTCCGACTTCTCGCTCGAGGTCGAGATCCGCCGCGGCGCCGGCGGCTTCGTGCTCGGCGAGGAGACGGCGCTCCTGGAGTCGATCGAGGGCCGGCGCGCGATGCCGCGCACGCGCCCGCCGTTTCCGGTCGAGGCCGGGCTCTTCGGCCGGCCCACCGTGATCAACAACGTGGAGACGCTGTGCGCCGTGCCGTCGATCGTCGAGCGTGGCGGGGGCTGGTTCGCGGGCCTCGGGGGCGGCCGCGGCACCAAGCTGTTCGGTCTGTCGGGACACGTCCGGCGGCCGGGCATCGTCGAGATGGAGATCGGCTGCACGCTGACCACGCTGATCGAGGACGTCGGCGGCGGCTCGTCGACCGGCCGGGCGATCCAGGCCGCGGTCGTGGGCGGTCCGTCGGGCAGCGTGGTGCATCCGCGCCAGTTCGGCGAGCCGCTGATCCCGCGCGGCCCCGTCAACCCCGGCACCGGGGGCGTCGTCGCGCTGGACGAGACGTTCCCCGTACGCGAGGCCGTGCGCGCGCTCCTGGCGTTCAACATGCGCGAGTCGTGCGGCAAGTGCACGCCCTGCCGCGAGGGCACGGTGCGACTGCTGGCGATGCTCGACGGCGCGCTGGAGGAGCCGCGCGTGAAGGACCTGGCCGAGGCGATCCAGCTCGCCTCGCTGTGCGGCCTCGGCCAGGCGGCGCCGCTGTCGCTGCTGTCCGGGCTCGCCGCGTTCCCCGCGGACTTCGGCGTATCATGAGGGCTCCATGCAGCTGACGATCGACGATCGCACGGTGGAGCTGGCCGAGGGCGCCAGCGTGCTCGACGGCGTGAACCGCCTCGGCGTGCCGCTGCCGCAGCTCTGCAAGGACCCCGATCGTCCCGCCCTCGGCGCCTGCCGCACCTGCCTCGTCCACGTCGAGGGCATGCGCGGGGTGCCGGCGGCCTGTCACCTGCCGGCCCGCGACGGCATGGTCGTCTCCACCCAGCATCCCCAGGCCGTGCGCGTGCGCACCACCGTGCTCGACCTCACGCGCTCGATGCTGACGCCCGGCGGCGACCGCGACGGCTTCGACCAGGTCGGCGCCGCGGCCGCCCGCCACGGCCTTCGCGAGCCCGCCTGGCCGCCCCTGCACCGCTTCGCGGTGGACGACACCAAGTCGTTCTTCGTGCTCGATCGCGAGGCGTGCATCCTGTGCGGCCGCTGCACGGTGGCGTGCGACGACGTCCAGCAGATCGGTGCCATCTCGCTGCTCGGCCGCGGACACGCGACCAAGGTCGGGGTGTTCGGCGACGGCCCCATGGCGTCGTCGGTCTGCACGTCGTGCGGCCAGTGCGTCGCCACGTGCCCGACCGGCGCCCTCCGGCCCAAGGAGACACCGGCCCCGATCGTCCGGCGCGTGGAGACGACGTGCCCGTACTGCGGCGTCGGCTGCGGCATCGAGGCCCGCGTCACCGACGCCGGCCGGCTGGCGGTCCTGGCCGACGACGTGCCGGCCAACCACTCGAGCCGCGGCATGCTGTGCGTGAAGGGCCGCTTCGGCACCGGCTTCGTCCACGCGCCCGATCGCATCACCACGCCGCTGGTCAAGCGCGACGGCCGCTGGGTGGAGGTCGGCTGGGACGAGGCGCTGGAGACGGCGGCCGAGGGACTCGCCCGTCATCGCGGGCGCTTCGCCTCGCTGGCCAGCGCCAAGGCCACGAACGAGGACGGCTATCTCGTGCAGAAGCTCTGCCGCGTGGTCATGGGGACCAACGACGTCGATCACTGCACGCGGCTGTGCCACTCCCCCTCGGTCGAGGCGATGCTGGCCTCGATGGGCTCCGGCGCCACGTCCAACTCGTACCAGGACTACGAGGAGGCCGGCTGCATCATGGTCGTCGGTGCCGACGCCTCGGCGAACCATCCGGTCATCGCCGTGCGCTTCCGGCGCGCCGTGAGCCGGGGGGCGCGGCTCGTCGTCGTCAACCCCAAGCGCGTGGAGCTGTGCGACCAGGCCGATCTGTGGATCCAGCAGCGCCCCGGCACCGACGTGGCGCTGTTCAACGCCATGGCCCGCGTGATCCTCGACGAGGGGCTGGCCGACGAGGCCTTCGTGCGCGCGCGCACCGAGGGCTTTCACGCTTGGCAGGGCTCGCTGGAGCGGTACACGCTCGCGTACGCCGAGGCGGTGACCGGCGTGCCTGCGGGCGACATCGTCCAGGCCGCCCGCTGGTACGCGCGTCCCCCGATTCCCGACCGAGGGGGGCTACGCCCCCCTCAGGACTCCCCCGGTGGCTCCTGCCTGGTGTGGGGGATGGGCATCACCCAGCACGTCAACGGCATCCACAACGCGCACGCGCTGCTGAACCTGTCGCTGGTGGCCGGGCAGATGGGCCGGCCGGGCAGCGGTATTTCGCCGCTGCGGGGTCAGAACAACGTGCAGGGCTGCGGCGACGCCGGCTGCATCCCCACCAACCTGCCCGGCTATCAGCTCTACGACCCCCAGACGCTGACGCGTTTCGAGACGGCGTGGGGCGCGCGGCCGCCCGGCCGCACCGGGCGCGTGGTGACGGAGATGGTGGAGGGCTGCCTCACCGGCGACACGGGCGCGATGTACGTGGTCGGCGAGAATCCGCTGCTCTCCGAGCCCGACCTGCACCACGCCGAGAAGGCGTTCGGCCAGCTCGACTTCCTCGTCGTCCAGGACCTCTTCATGCACGAGACCGCCGAGCTCGCCCACGTCTTCCTGCCGGCCGCGGCGTTCGCCGAGAAGGAGGGCACGTTCACCAACTCCGAGCGGCGCGTGCAGCGCGTGCGCGCCGCGCTGCCTCCGCCCGGCGAGGCACGGCCGGACTGGTGGATCACGGCCGAGCTGGCCAAGCGGGTCGCGCGCCGGGTGGGACTCGAGGTCGGGCGCCAGTTCGACTACGCGGGCCCCGCCGAGATCTTCGACGAGATGGCGCGCCTCACGCCGTTCCTGGGTGGGCTGTCGCACGCGCGGCTGGACCGTGAGGGCGGCCTGCAGTGGCCGTGCCCCACGCCCGAGCACCCGGGCACCCGCTTCCTCTACGGCGAGTCGTTCCCCCGCGGGCGCGCCCGCTTCATTCCCGCCCGCCAGATCGAGGAGGCGGCCGAGCTCCCCGACGCCGACTACCCGTTCGTGCTCAACACCGGCCGGCTGCTCTACCACTGGCACGGCGGCACGCTCACCCGGCGCGTGCAGGGCCTGCTGGAGCTGGCGCCACGGCTGGAGATCGCGATCCATCCGAGCGACGCCCGGCGGCTCGGGGTGGACGACGGCGCGCGGATCCGGGTCGAGTCCCGGCGTGGCGAGCTGACCGGCTATGCCCAGGTGACCGAGGCCGTGCGCGCCGGCGCGATCTTCATTCCGTTCGTCAAGCTGTCGGACTCGGCCGCCAACTTCCTGACGAACTCGGCCGCCGATCCCGTCTCGAAGATCCCCGAGTACAAGGTCTGCGCCGTCCGCCTCGAACGCCTGCCCTAGAGGAGGTCGTCGATGGCCCGTCCCGCGATGTTCGTCGTCAAGGCCACGATCGCCCCCGACCGGGACGCGGCGTTCAACGAGTGGTACGACACCGTGCGCTCGGCGGAGGCGGCGCGGGTGCCGGGCTGCACCGGCATGCGTCGCTACGCCGCCGTGGCGCTGGACAGTGCCCACGCCGGCGCCGAGCCCTGGCAGTACATGGTCTGCTACGACTTCGACTCCGAAGAGGCGCTGCAGGCCTTCACCCGCTCGGACACGTTGCGGGCGATGACGAAGGACTACGACGCGCGCTTCGGCGCCGCCGGCGACCGCGCCCGCTTCGCCTACCGGCAGGTATTTCCTTAGCGCCCCCCAGGAACTCGGCGAGCGCGGTGGTGAACTCCGCCGGGGCATCGAGAGTGAGGTGGTGGTAGGCGTTGGAGATCGTGACGAGCGAGGCGCGCGGGATGCTCGCGCGGAGGCGCTCGGCCATCTCCGCGGTGAGGACCGGTGACAGCCCCCCGCGCACGATGAGGGTGGGCGCGGTGATTTGCCCCAGCAGCGGCCAGGCGTCGACCGGCTTCCGCTCGCCGTGGGTGGCCGGATCGAAGCGCCAGCCCCAGCCGCCGTTGCGCCGGGCCACGGCCGCCCGGCCCATGTGCGCGAGCAGGGCCGGATCGGCGAGCGTCTCACGGGGCAGCAGCCGGAACGTGGCCGCCGCGGCCTCCGCGGTCGGGTGCAGACGCGGCGAGCGCAGCCCACGCGCGTGCATGACGTTGAGGCGCTCGGTCGGGATGACCGGGCGCGAGTCGACGATGACCAGCCCCGCGGTGCGCTCGGGGTGCCAGGCCGCGAAGGCCATGGCGTTATGGCCACCCATCGAGTGACCGACCAGCGTCATGCGCGACCAGCCCAGAGCATCCATCAGCTCCCGCAGGTCGCCGGCGAAATCCTCCGTCCCGTAGGCCGGCGGCACCGCCCACTGGCTCTCACCGTGACCGCGCTGGTCGAGCGAGACCACGTGGAAGCGGTCCGTGAAGGCGGGCGTGACGGCATCGAACCAGTGGGCGTGGGCGGCGCCGCCGTGCAGGAAGCACAGCCCCGGCGCGCCCACGGTTCCCGACTCGAGAAAATGCAATCGCAATCCGTTGATCGTCTCTGCGCGCGGGCGCGCGCGCTCGCAGCCGAGGGAAGAATTCATGGCCGCGATTGTACGTCGGTTGCAACTTTTTTTTGCTTTGGCGACTCGTGACGGAGCCGCTATTGTCGAAGGGACCCATGGACGAAATCCTGCCCGAGCGCAATACGCGTCGCAATCTCGCCGACGGCGGCTACACGGTGCTGCTGCTCACGCTCGCGATCTCCATCGGGTACGGAGTGCTCGCCCCGTCCGCGCGCGCCAAGCCGGCACCCGCGGCGGCCACGGTCGGCGCCGCCACGATGGTGCCGACGGCCGAGACGCCCGTCACGCCGTCGCTGCCGCCGCTCGAGTGGGAAGTGGCGAAGCCCGCGAGCACGCCGGCCATCGCCGCTCGCCCGACGCCGGCCGCGGTGGCGCCGGCCAGGCCGCGACCCGAGGTCAGCCCGCCGGCGGTAGAGCCGAAGCCCGCCAAGCCGGTCGAGCCCGTTGTCGAGCATCCGTGGCCCTCACCGACCGTGAGCGGACGGGTGCTGGACAGCGAGCGCAAGCCGATGGCCGGCGCCTCGGTGGTCGTCCGCGGCGTCGAGACGCGCACCGATGCCGACGGCGCCTTCAAGCTCGAGCACGTCCCGCCGGAGGCGTCACTGCTCGTCAAGCTTCCCGGCTTCGAGAAGGTCCGAGTCGCGCCGACCCGGGGCACGGTGGAAGCGGTGCTGCGGCCGCACGCCATCAAGGCCGCCTATCTCACCTACTACGGCGTGGGCGATCGCGGGATCCGCACCCGCGTGCTGGACCTCACCTCCCGGACCGAGCTGAATGCGGTGGTGATCGACGTCAAGGGGGATCGCGGGTGGATCCTCTACCGCACCGAGGTGGAGCTGGCCCTGGCCATCGGTGCTCAGGGTCCGGGGACGCTGAAGGACTTCGACGGGCTCATGGCCGACTTCAAGGCCCGTGGCATCTACACGATCGCGCGCATCGTCGCGTTCAAGGACAACATCCTGGCCACCGCCCGGCCGGATCTGGCGATCATCGACACCCGCACCGGCAAGCCGTGGATCGACAACGAGAAGCTGGCCTGGGTGGATCCCTTCCGCGAGGAGGTCTGGGCCTACAACATCGCGATCGCCCAGGAGGCCGTCCGGCGCGGCTTCGACGAGGTCCAGTTCGACTACGTGCGCTTCCCGACCGACGGCAAGCTGGGCGCCGCCCGCTACGCCAAGCCCAACAGCAAGGAGACGCGGCTGCCGGCCATCACCGCCTTCCTCGAGAAGGCCCGCCGCGAGGTGGGCGCCTGGGGTGCCTTCGTGGGCGCCGACGTGTTCGGCTACACGGCGTTCAACGAGAACGACACCGACATCGGCCAGCGGATCGAGGAGCTGGCGCCCCACCTCGACTACATCTGCCCGATGGTCTACCCGTCTGGCTACCACAAGGGCATCCCCGGTCACCTGAACCCGATCCTCGTGCCCTACAAGGTGGTCCACGAGAGCGTGCGGCTGATCCGCAAGCGGGCGGGCGGCACGGTGGCGCGCGTGCGGCCCTGGCTGCAGGACTTCAAGGACTACGCGTTCGACCGGCGGATCTTCGGCGTCCCCGAGGTCCAGGCGCAGATCCGAGGCTCGGAGGAGGCCGGCGGCTCCGGCTGGATGCTCTGGAACCCGCGTAACGACTACACCGGCTCCGCGCTGCGGGCCAAGAGCGAGCTGGCCGCGCGATGAGAGGCGCCCTCGTCGGCTTCCTGCTGGCGACCGCCGCGCTCATCATCGCCTCGTACGGGCTGGCGGTCCGATGAGGGGCGCGCTCGTCGGCTTCCTGCTGGCGGCCGCCGCGCTCATCCTCGCCTCGTTCGCAGTTGCCGATGCGCCGGCCGCCAACGAGCTCGGCCGCGTGATGATCCTCGAGTATCACAAGATCGACTACCCGGAGGAGCGCTGGACGCGCACCCCCGAGAACTTCCGGCGCGATCTGGAGACGCTCTACGCCCGCGGGTACCGCCTGCAGAGCCTCAACGGGCTGATCGAGGGGCGCATCACCGTGCCGGCCGGCACGACCCCGGTCGTGCTGACCTTCGACGACTCCTCGGCGGGCCAGTTCCGCTACATCGACCGCAACGGCACCCTGGAGATCGATCCCAAGTCGGGCGTCGGCGTCCTGGAGGCGTTCATCCGCGAGAAGCCGGACTTCGGCCGGGCGGCGACGTTCTTCGTGCTGCCGGGCGCCAAGCCACCGAACAACCTGTTCAACCAGCCGGAGCACGAGGGCCGCAAGCTACGCTGGCTCGTCGAGCAGGGCTACGAGCTGGGCAATCACACGCTGTGGCACGCCAACCTCGGCAAGTACGACGAGGCCACCGTGCGCCAGCAGCTGGCCGAAGCCCAGGTGTGGGTGCAGCGCCACGTGCCGGAGTACCGCTTCCGCAGCCTCGCGCTTCCCCACGGCGTCTACCCGAAAGAGGTCGGCTGGGCATTGACCGGCACCGCCAAGGGCACCAGCTACCGCCACGAGGCGATCCTGATGGTCGCGGGCGGTGCGGCGCCGTCGCCGTTCGCCAAGACCTTCGACCCCCTCCACCTGCCGCGCATCCAGGCCGTCGAACAGGACCTGCGGCACTGGCTCAACCACTTCGACCGCACGCCCGCCGACCGCTTCATCAGTGACGGAAACTCCGATACCGTGACGGTCCCCGCCGCCCACAAAGACCGCCTCCGCGACCCGTTGCCGAAGAACCTGAAGGTCGTCGAACGCTAGACCCGGAGGCTGCGCCCAGCGCACGGCTGGAGCGAACCCTGAACCGGGAGGGCTAGCGGTAGATGAGGTACGACGCGCGACGGTTCAAGAAGCTGGTGCGGGCCATTTCGGCCCAGGCGGCGACCCGGGGAAGAGGCTCCCCGCGCAGGAAGGCCCACATGGTCGACCGGTTCACGAGGAGGTTCTGGATCCCCTCGGGCCTGAACTGGTCACGGTAACGCTCGCGAAGGACGCGCCCGACCGATAGCCCCACCATCACCGGCCGGATCGCCTCGCGATCGGTGACGACGAGCCGCACGCCACCGCAGGCGACGCGCGCATACACGTCGGCGGTCGGGGTGAAGATCACCGGCTCGAACCGCACGCCGGCCAGACGAAGATCATTCAGCGCGCCGGCCAGGCCGTTCGGCTCGATCCACGGGGCGCCGACCACCTCGAACGGCGTGTCCGTCCCCCGCCCCACCGACACGTTCGTCGCTTCCAGCAGACCGATGCCCGAGTAGAGCAGGGCCTGGGTGACCGAGCGGATGTTGGGCGACGGATTCACCCACGGCAGCCCGGTCTCGTCGTACCAGCGGCTCCGCTCCCACCCCTCGAGCGGGATGACCGTCAGCGAGACCGGGATCCGGCGCTCGGCGGCCGCCATGCGCCCGAACTCGCCGATCGTCATGCCGGTCCGTACCGGGATCGGGTGCGGTGCGGTGAACGAGGCCAGATCGAGGTCCATCAACGGCCCCTCGACGTAGCGGCCGGTGATCGGGTTCGGGCGGTCGAGGACGAGGACCGGAATGCGCAGCCTCGCCGCCTCTTCCATGACGTACACCAGCGTCGTCAGGTAGGTGTAGTAGCGGGCGCCGACATCCTGGATGTCGAACAGCAGCAGCGTGACGTCCCTGAGCATCGCCGACGTCGGTCGCTTCACCGAGCCGTAGAGGCTCCAGACCGGCACGCCGGTGATGGGGTCGCGCCCGTGGGGGACGTCGGCGTTGGCGTCGCCGCTGAGGCCGTGCTCGGGCGAGAAGATTGCCGCGAGCCGCACGCCCGGGGCCGCGGCCAGCAGGTCGACGGCGCGCCGGCCCTGCCCGTCACGGCCCGTCTGGTTGGTCACCAGGCCGACCGAGTAGCCGGCCAGCGGCGTGAAGTTCTGGCGCGCGAGCACGTCCAGCCCCGTGCGGACCGGCTCCGTCGTGGGCAGGGGCCGTGGCTCGGCGAGATCGTCGGCCGCCGGCGACGCCGAGTCGCCCTCGACCACGGGGAACTCGCCGACGCTGAAGAGCGCGGCGCCCACCGCCGCTGCCACCCGGACCCGCAGCTCGCGGATCTTGGCGGCACCGCCGCCGTTAGGATGGACGCGGTTGGTCAGCAGGACGACGTAGCTGCCGGTGCGCGGGTCGATCTGCACGGAGGTGCCGGTGAAGCCCGTGTGGCTCAGCGACTCCGATGGGAAGAAGGGCAGCATGGAGCGGGCGAACACGGAGGCGACGTCCCAGCCGAGCGCCCGGCTGCCGCTGCCCTCCGCGCTGCGCGTCCACATGGCCTGCACCGTGGCCGGCTTGAGCACGCGCACGGCGCCCAGCTCCCCACCGTCCACCAGCATGCGGCAGAGGCGGCCGAGGTCGGCGGCCGTCGAGAACATCCCAGCGTGGCCGGCGACGCCGCCCAGCAGGCGGGCGCGCGGGTCGTGGACCTCGCCCAGGAGCATGTGGCCGTTGGCCCACTCGGTCGGCGCGATGCGATCGCGGTGGATCGTGGCCGGGCTGAACGTCGTGTCGCGCAGCCCGAGCGGCTTGAAGATCGTCTGCGCGAGATAGCGGTCCAGGGACTGCCCGCTCACCCGTCGCACCACCTCGCCCAGCAGGATGAACCCGACGTCGCTGTATTGCGTGCCCGACCCTGGCGGGTAGTCGAACGCCAGCCGCGCGAACGTCTTGACCGTCTCCGAGGCGGCGGGCCTCACCGAGCCCGGCGGGGGGATGGCCGGGAATCCGGCGGTGTGCGTGAGCAGGCGCTGGATGGTGACGTGCGCGAACGCCGGCTTGCGGAACTCCGGCAGGTAGCGGCCGATCGGCGCGTCGAGCCTCACCGTGCCGCGCTCGACGAGCGCCATCACCGCCAGCGTCGTGCCGAACGGCTTGGTCAGCGAGGCGATGTCGAAGATCGTGTCGGTCGTCATCGGCACCGGATCGGGGACGAGGCGGCGCCAGCCGTAGGCGCGCATCAGCAGGACGTCGTGGCCGCGCCCGACCAGCACCACCACCCCCGGGATTTCACCGGACTGCACGGCGTCGCGGGCGGCTTCGTCCACGGCCGCGAGGTCGACCGTCTGCGCCGAGACGTGGACGGCTCCGAGGAGCACCACGGCCAGCGCGAGCAGGATTGGCACCGGACCGAGCCGGTGGTCGAGGCGAACCACGTTTTCGATCTTAGCAGGCAGGCCTTGCCGGGCAGCGAAGATTGATATCCTAGGGGCGATGAGCGTGACGCATCGGATCTTCGTGACCGGCGCCACCGGCTTCGTCGGCCGCGCGGTGATCTCGGCGCTCCGTGCGCACGGGTACGCGGTGCGCTGCCTGGTCCGGCGTGGCTCGGAGCTCGACCTGCGCGGATTGGAGGCCATCGAGCGCGTCGAGGGCGACGTGCTGTCGCCGGCGGCGCTCGAGCGCGACATGGCCGGCTGCGACACGGTCGTCCACCTGGTCGGCATCATCCGCGAGGAGCCGGCGACGCTCAGTACCTTCGAGCGCATCCACACCCAGGGCACCATCAACGTGCTGGAGGCTGCCACCACCACCGGCGTGCGCCGTTACCTGCACATGAGCGCGCTGGGCGTCCGGCCCGGCGCTCGGGCCCGCTACCACCGCAGCAAGTGGGCGGCCGAGGAGGCGGTGCGCGCCAGTCCCATCCCGTGGACGATCTTTCGGCCGTCCATCATCTACGGGCGGAGCGATCAGTTCGTGAACATGCTGGCCGCCATCATCCGTCGCTACCCGATGGTGCCGGTCATCGGCAGCGGGCAGCAGCGGCTGCAGCCGGTACCCGTCGAGCACGTGGCGGAGGCGTTCGCGCGCGCCGTGGAGCTGGAGACGACCGTCAAGCAGACCTACGAGGTGGGCGGCGCCAACGCGGTAACCATGGTTCAGCTCGTGGATCTCATCGGCGCGGCGCTCGGCCGGCCGCGGGTGCGCAAGGCGCACGTGCCGATCGGCCTCGTGCGTCCCCTCACCAGGCTGATGCATCGTCTCCCCGGCTTCCCGCTCACGCCCGACCAGCTCGTGATGCTCGAGGAGGACAACGTCTGCGATCCGCAGCCCTTCTACTCGGCGTTCGGCCTGCCGCCCGTTCCGCTGGCCGTCGGGTTGCGGGCGATGCTCGGCTGATCGCGGTGCCCTTCCGCCATCCCGATCGCTCGCACGACCTCGGCACGCGTATCGAGTTCGAGGTGCGGGAGCGCCTCGAGGAGGCTGTGGACTATGTCTGCCTGGACGCGCTGGTCCGCTCGCGCCGGGCGCACGGCCTGCCGCCGCCGGCGGCCGACAATCCGGACGACCGGCGGGCATACACGGCGAACGTCCTGGCCTTCCTCGAGCTGCTTCGGCGGGAGCTCGTGGGAGGATTGAGCGCGGAGGAGCAGCGCAAGGTGCTCGCCTCCACCCCAACGGGGGGCGATGAGCAGGCGCAGCTACTCGCGGTACAGGTGGCGCTGGCCCGGTTGCTTCCGGACTACTGGCAGCGCTTCGACGCCCTGCAGGCGCGCTACCTGGCCGCGCCCGCGGAGAGCGGTGGCGCTCCTGCCAGCGTCCCGTCAGGCAGCGAGGGCCGCGGCCTGCTCGCTCGCCTCTTCAGCCGCGGCTGAGCGACGCCAGGCAGCCAGCGCCCACAGGTTCTCCACGTCTTCCAGCGCGCGGAGCCAGCGGCCATAGCCGTCGAGCAACGAGGCGCGCGCCGCGGCCAGCTGCGCATCGGCCTCGTCGAGCCGGGTGCGGAGCAGCGGATTGGCGGCAGCGGCCTGGGCGAGGCTGCCGTTCGGGACGGATGCCGCCAGTCGGTCGATCAAGTGGGTGAGCTCTTCGTACAGTACGCGATCCACCGGGTTCATCGGGGCACCTCCGGCCTTGTCGGCCTCCATGTCGATATACTCAACACCAGTTGAGCTACAGTCAAGCCCCAACATGTCGTCTCTCTCCTTGATACTGGCCACAACATGAGCGGGTTCCGTGCCAAGGCGGACGTCGGGGTCGTGTTTCTCGCGAAAAGCGTCCGTACCTTTTGTTACGGGTATTTGGGAATCCTGTTGCCGCTGTACCTGGCCGATCTCGGGCTGTCCGCCGCGGGCATCGGCGTATTCGTGACCGCGACCCTCGCAGGAAGTGCCGGGTTGACGTGGGCAATTCGTGCGCCCTCCGAGCGATTCGGCGCCCGCGTCGCGCTGCTGTCGCTCGCCGGACTCTCGGTGGTGGCCGCGGTGCTCCTGCTGCTCACGCGCGAGCCGTGGATGGTGGTCGTGGCCGCGATGCTCGGCAACGTCGCCGTCGGCGCCGGCGAGACCGGCCCGTTCCTGTCGATCGAGCAGGTCGTCATCGCCCGCGCCGTCGAGCCGGGCCATCGCACGACCGTGCTCAGCCTCTACAATCTGCTCGGCTATGCCGCCGCCGCCGCCGGAGCGGCGACGACCGCGGCCGGGGCGCCGCGCACGCTGTTCGCCGGGTTCCTGGCCGGGGCGCTCCTGCAAGTCCTCGCCTACGCCGCGCTCGGCGGCCTGCGATTGGCGCCGCGCCGGGCGGGCGTCGCGCTGCGTTCCACGCCGGTCATCCGGCGCATCGCGGCCCTCTTCGCGCTCGATTCCTTTGCCGGTGGCTTCGTCGTGCAGTCCCTCGTCGCCTATTTCCTGCACGTGCGCTTCGGCCT
>JBGPZN010000445.1:0-3254 GCA_041493815.1 Methylomirabilia bacterium | reverse complement strand
TTCACGATGAGCGTGAAGTGGTGGTGCCGGTCCGCGAACGCGCCCAGACCGTCGGGAATGCCAACCAGCCGGTAGCCGCCGACCGCGTCGCCAACGGTCAGGATCGACACCAGGTTCACGCCGGGGACGCTCGGGACGAGGTAGGGCTCGGTCGTGGTGCTGGGGCCGATGCTACTGGCGCGGGCCGGGGCGGGCCGCAACAGCGTTGAGCCGATCGCCAGTAGCGGGGCGCTCGCCAGCGCCCCTTTCAGAAAGGTCCGTCGTGCCAGGCGCCGCGCGGTTCCGTGCTTCATGCCAGCCTCCTTGGTGAAACGTGGTGAAGCCTGTGCGGTTGACGGGACGGTTATCGCAGTCGACGATGATGGGCGTGTGACGCGATCGAGACGTGTTCGTGACGCGTTGGGAGAACGATGCTGGCGCGCGGCCCGGATGGCCGCGCGCGCCCGGATCAGCCGCCGAGACGCGCGGCCAGCCGCGCCAGCTCGGCGGCGTCGAGATCGGAGACGAGCGCGTAGCCGAGCCCGTTCGCGCGCCACAGACGCACGTTGAAGCCTCGCTCCCGGGTGGCGGCGGCGCCCGCGCCGCGCGGCCACGGCAGCGCATCGGCGCGGAACACGAGCAGCGTGATGGTGTGCAGGCGCCGGCCGTAGACGACCACCGCCGCCCGCCGGTCGAGGAAATATTCCACGGTGCTGCCGCGCAGCGGGAACTCGGCGTCGCCGCCGAAGGCGATGACGGGCGCGAAGTCGAGACGCCCGGCGAACCACGGGCGTACCTGGTGGACGTCGCCGGTCTCCACGTCGAGCGGTCGCGCGCGCGCCAGGATGCGCAGGTGATCGTTCACGGCCTCGGCCGTCAGCGCCCGGGGAGTGTTCGGTGCCGCCAGCCAGAGGAGCAGCGGCACGCCGCCGGCGACCAGGGCCGCCGCCGCCGTTGCCGCGAGCACCCACCGCCGACCGGCTCCGCGGGCCGGTTCCGGCCGGGCGCGCCGGGCCGCCGGGATGCTGGCGGCAAGGCGGCGCTTCAGCGCCAGCGGAGCCGCGTGCTGCGGCAGCTTCTGCTCGAGCTGCTCCGTCAACACGCGCTCGACGGCGTCTTCGCGACTGCACTCGGCGCAGCCGTCGAGATGCGAGGCCAGGACCGCCGCCGTCGGGGAATCGAGCCGACCGCGGTGATCGTCCACGAGGAGGCGGCGCGCCCGCACGCAGTCGAGCTCGGCCGTCATCGCGCGTAGTCCCGGAGCTGTCGCCGCAGGGCCGCGCGCGCCCGGGACAGCCGTGACTTCACGGTTCCCACCGCACAGCCCAGCACCGCGGCCGCCTCGGTCTCGGTGAGGCCTTCCATATCCAGGAGGATGACCGTCCGCGCGTCTTCCGAGAGACTGGCCAGCGCGCGTTCGATGTCCTCGACGACCACCTTGCGCAGGCGGTCGAGCTCGGCGTCGTCGCGCAACCACGGCTCGGGCGCGCCGTCCACCGCGGGCGTCACGGTGTCGAGCCCTCCCACGATGGGGTCGACCCGGCGCCGCCGATACGCGCTGATCCACGTGTTGCGGAGGATCCGGAAGAGCCAGGCCTTGAGGTTCGTGCCCGGCTCGAAGTGATCGGCCCCGCGCAGCGCCCGGGCATACGTCTCCTGCACGAGCTCCTCGGCGTCGGCGGCGTTGCCGGTGAGGTAACGCGCCAGGTTGTAGAGGGTGTCGGCGTAGGCGAGGAGGTCGGGCCCGTCCACCTCGGACATGACGACGGCATCGTACACCGGGAACGATCGCGGCCTTCCTGCGTTCGCACCAGTGAGGACGATGGGGCGAACCTCGTCTCGGGGAGGGTCACGATGTTGAAGCGAGCGACGGCGGCGCTGGCGCTGGTGGTGCTGATGGGCTCCGGGGTGCCCGACGGGGCGGCGGCCGCGCCGAAGGCGTACGTCGGCGTGTTCCGTGACGATGTGGTCGCGGTCATCGACACCGCCTCGCAGCGCGTGGTCCGCACGATCCCGGTGCCGAAGGGCCCTCACGGTCTGGTGGTGACCCCCGACGGCCGCAAGGGCTACGTGTCGAGCGACGGCGCGTCGGTCGTGAGCGTCATCGACACCGCCAGCGACAGCGTGGTCAGCACGATCGACGTGGGGCCGAATCCGCACGGCCTGGCCATGGCCGCCGACGGCAAGCTGGTGCTCGTCTCCGCCTGGGGCGCCAACCAGGCGATCTTCATCGACACGGCTGCCGACACGATCGTGGGCCGGGTGCCGGTGGCCCAGGCCCACAACGGCGCGCTCAGCGCCGACGGGCGCGTTGCCTTCGTCGCCTCCCAGCTGCAGGGCGCGACGGCGCTGGTGCGGATCGACGTGGCCGCCATGCGGGAGAGCGGGCGCGTGCCACTCGACCGCACGCCGCGCGCGCTCGACCTGACGCCCGACGGCCGGTACCTCTACTTCACGGTTGCCGGCCTCGCGGCCGTGCTCGTGCTCGACACCGCCACCAGCAGCGTCATCAAGGAGATCGCCGTGGGCGCCTCACCGCACCAGGCGCCGGTCACACGGGACGGGCGCCTCGCGCTGGTGCCAAGCCAGGGGCCTGGCGAGCTCGGCGTCATCGACACCGCGACGAACGTCGTGGCGGCGACCGTCGCCGTGGGGAAGACGCCACACTGGGTCGCCGCCAGCGCGGACGGCCAGGTGGCCTACGTCACGAACGAGGGATCCAACGACGTCTCGGTGGTGGATCTCGGGCGGCGCGCGGTGGTCGCCACGATCCCCGTCGGCAACGCGCCGCGCAAGATCGCCGTGCAGCCGGGAGCGATCCAGAAGGCCTCGGCAGAGCTGGCGCTCCGCGCGGACGACTACTACTTCGCCCCGGCCTCGCTGCGCGGCCATGCCGGTGAGCGGCTCCGGCTCCGGGTCGAGAACACATCCGGCACGCTGCACAACCTGACCGTCCCCGCGCTCGGACTCGATCGCGACCTGCCGCCCCACGGCCGCGTCGAGCTCGACGTCGAGCTGCCGGCCGCGGGCGTGCTCCCGTTCCACTGCAAGTTCCACGGCCCGCTGGGCCAGAACGGGCGGTTCGTGATCGAGCGCAACTGACCCCAGCGTCGGCTCGGCATGGCGCGCTCAGGCGCGCATCTTGTTGGACGCGTCGAGCGCGGCGACCTTGTAGCACTCGGCCAGCGTCGGGTAGTTGAAGACGGTCCGCATGAAGTAGTCCAGGCCGCCGCCGAGTCCCAGCACCGCCTGACCGATGTGCACCAGCTCGGTGG
>JBGPZN010000392.1:0-3701 GCA_041493815.1 Methylomirabilia bacterium | reverse complement strand
CGACGTGTCCTCGGTGAGCTTGGCCTGGATGCGCCCGATGATCGCGTCGCGGAAGCCGCTGTCGGCGAGCAGGCTGCCGACCAGGGGGGACTTGTCCTTCTCGATGAAGCCGGAGTGCGGAATCCGCCGCAGCACGGTCTCCCGCCCGTACTCGACGATGAAGACCATCTGGTCGAGCCAGCGCCGCCCGATGTCCTGGGTGTAGTTGACCCCGGCGATGCCCTGGAAGCGGTGGTCGCGACCGTTGGACTCGGTGAGGCGAAACGCGCCCTCGCCGTGGACCTCGAGCTTGCCGAACGTGGTCGAGAAATCCAGGCCGGGCACCTTCACCCGCGAGTAGACCGGCGTGAGACGAGGGATGAAGACGCCGGGCGCCACCTGGAAGGCCGACTGCCGGAACGACAGCGTGTGATCGAAGCCGTCATAGTAGCTGACGGAGACGTCCCAGCCGGCCACCGTCGTCCGCAGGCGGGCGGCGTACTGGGTGGCGCCGACGTCCTGGTCCGGCTGCACGGGGTCGTCGGCGACCGCCACGAAGCCCGTCGGCACCGGCGGCGTCCACCGGCTGCGCGGCAGCGGCAGCCGGCTGGGGGTGAAGAACGGCACCACCGCGAACACGAGGCTGGCGGGGCCGAGGCTGAGGCGGGCGCTGGCCGACCACACGCCGAGCTTCTCGTTGTCGAGGATGTCGAGATAGTCGTAGGGGTTGAGATTGTCGGTCGGGTTGAAGGCGTCGGCGGTGCCCCACGCATAGATCTGCTTGCCGAGCGTCACCTCCAGCGGGCCCCGCCGCGCCGAGAACGTGGCCTCCTTCACGCCGAGGTAGCTGCGCCGCTGGCTCGTTTCCGGGATCTGGAAGTGCAGGCCGCGCGTGAAGCCGAAGTCGTCGTCGCGGAACTCGACGATCAGCTTGGTGGCGCCCCAGGCGCCGAGGCGGCGGGCCCACTCGACCTGGAGGATGCCCTCGTCGACGACGAGGTGGCGGTCGTTGGCGGTGGTCTCGGACGACGTGTAGTTCTTGAAGACCGCCTGGCCCTTGAGGCCGAGCGCGGCCAGCGTGAGCGGCTCCTCCTCGGCCGCCGCCGGCGCGGCGCCGAGGAGCAGAAGCAGCGCGGCGCCGGCTGCCCGCCTCACGCGGCCGGGCGGTACGCGATCAGGTAACGGTGCTCGCCCTCGAGCACGGTCTCGCCGCGCTGATTGGTCAGGGTCACCTTCAAGGTCAGCAGCCCGGCCGAGCGCTTGCGCTCGAGCGCGACGACCTCGTGCTCGGGCTTGAGCGTGTCGCCGATGAAGGCGGGCGCGCGGAAGTGCGTGGTCTGCTCCACGAAGGCGACGATGGAGTGCTCGATGATCGGCGCCAGCGTCGAGGCGCCGATGGCGGTCAGCGAGGCGAGCAGCAGGCCGTGGGCCAGCCGCCGCCCGAAGCGCGTCGTCTTCGCGTACTCGTCGTCGTAGTGAATGGGATGGGCGTCGCCCGTCATGCCAGCGAAGAAGAGGAAGTGGGCATCGGTGAGGGTCTTCGATGGGCTCCCGAACCGGTCGCCGACCCGGAAGTCCTCGAACCAGCGCTGGCTCAGGCCGTCCACAGCGCCCAGAACAGCTCGCGCACGTCGGCGGGCGACGTCGCCTCGAAGAGCCGCGGGCGCAGCGCGGCCGAGCCGCGCAGCCCCGACGAGTACCACGCGAGATGTTTCTTGAGCTGCACCAGCGCCATGCGCTCGGGCAGGTGGGCCTCGATGAGCGCGGTGTGCCGCCGGATGATCGCGGCCCGCGCGTCGCGGTCGACCGGCGCGGCTTGGAAGATCCAGGGCGCCCCCAGCGCGCCGCGGCCGATCATCACCGCCGCGCAGCCGGTGGCCGCGACCATCGCCCGGGCGTCGTCCACGCTGCGCACGTCGCCGTTGCCGACGACCGGCAGCCGCACCGCCGCCACCACCGCCGCGATCACGTCCCACGGCGCCCGGCCGGTGAACTGCTGGGAGCGCGTGCGCGGGTGCACGGTGATCGCGTCCACTCCCTCGCTCTCGGCCAGCCGCGCGATCTCGACGGCATTCAGCGTGCGCTCGTCCCAGCCGCTGCGGATCTTGATGGTAAACGGCACGCGGCTTACGGCCTTGCGCAGCGTGCGGAAGATCACCGCGGCGGCCAGCGGGTCGCGCATCAGCGCCGAGCCGTGGCCCTTGACGACGATCTTGTGCACCGGGCACCCCATGTTGAGGTCGATCGCGTCGGCGCCGGCCGCCTCCAGCCGCCGCGCCGCCTCGGCCAGCACGTCGGGGTCCGCGCCCAGCAGCTGCATCGCCAGCGGGCGCTCCGCGGGGAGGTAGCTCGTCAGCGCCCCCGTCTTGCCGTTGTCGCGCACGTAGGCGTGAGCGTCGATCTCCTCACTGGTCAGCGGCCCCGCGCCACACTCCCGGCACACGAGCCGGAACGGCGCGTTGGTGACACCGGCCATGGGGGCGAGACGCAGGTCGAGATCACTCACGCTGATATTGTACGTCGGTGGCGGGCCTACTCCACGAACGCGATGGCGCGCACCGGGGAGCCGTCGGCGCCCTCGATCCGGAGCGGCAGCGCCACGAACCGGCAGCGCGGGACGCCGATCTGGTCGAGGTTGGTCAGGTACTCGATGACGGTGACGCCGGCCGGGAAGAATACGTGGTGGGTCGTGCACTCCTCGCGGCTCACCGGCGTGCCGGGCGAGAAGATCGACGTGCGGACGGTGTAGTCGGGCGGGTAGTCGTAGCCGACCGCCTTGACCCGGCGGGCCACCAGCCAGTCGCACGCGCTCCGGCCCGTGAACGGCGCGTCCTTCCAGAATTTCTCGGTGGCCACGTCGACCTTCTTCGGCCAGTCGGTGCGGAGCAGGACGATGTCACCGGCCTGGACGTGGCTCGCGTGCCGGTCGAGCTCGGCTGCCGACACCTCGCCGTTGTCGCCGAGATGCGTGAGATCCACGACGGCGGCCGGCCCGATCCACTGATCGAGGGGCATCGACGCGATGTCGCGGTCGCCGGGCAGGAAGTGCACCGGCGCGTCGACGTGGGTGTAGGCGTGGCAGGCGATGGTCAGCACCGTGGACTGGAAGTTGTCGCCACGGGCGTGCGAGCTGCGCAGCACCGGCTCCACCTTCCAGCGGAAGTGCGGGCGGATCGGGAAGCTGAGATCGATCACTCGCATCGTCGGATCATCCTTCCCTCGTGACCGGCTCGGGCCGGTCGAGCCAGATGAGGAACACGACGGTGACGCCGTGGAATGCGATCGGTCATGGCCGTCCGACTGTATCGCGGGAGCAAGGAGGTGGCTAGCCCCGAGGCCGTGACGCACGTCGACCGGATCGAGTCAGCTCAACCCCGGATAGAGGTTCGGAAACCAACGCCCGGCAAGTGCGCTGGGAAAGAGCAGGCGCACCGGAGCGCGGTGAGTGGCCGACGACAGCACGCGACGTTCGATCAGCTTCGAGAGCACGTTGCGGGCTTGGCGCTCGCCCAAACCGGTGATCGCCGGGACCCGCCCGCGATCGACGCTACCCATCTGAAAGGCTTCTCGGACGAGCGCCGGGGATCTCGGGTGTAACCGGCCAGCCCGGATCTCCTCGCCGAGCCACGTTTCGATACGTCCCAGGAGGGTCGCCGGCTCCAGAACGCCCGCCATGAACTCCACCTGGTCGACGCAGACTCGCAGGAAGAATTCACAGAACT
>JBGPZN010000572.1:0-2348 GCA_041493815.1 Methylomirabilia bacterium | reverse complement strand
GTTCAACCAGGAGTCGTTCGCGCATCACGGCAAGCACTACACGCTGCCGCCGCACGTCCCCTACCGCGGCTACGAGCTGCGCGAGCTGACGCTGGTCCCCCGTCCGCTCCGCCGCCCGGTCGAGTGCTGGCAGCCCATCGTCAGCGCGAGCGCGCGCGGGCTCGACTTCATGGTGCGCCACGGCATCCGCGGCATCATCGGCGGCGGCGCCGCCACGATGGCCGAGGGGCCGATTTACGGCTACCGCGAGGCCGCCGCCCGCGCCGGCAAGAACCTGGCACTGGGGGAGAACCTGTGCCTCGGTATCTTCTACCATCTGGCCGAGACGCGGGAGAAGGCCATCCGCGAGATCACGCCGTTCTACGAGGAGCACGTGAAGATGTTCGGACCGCTCGGCTTCGTGCCCGGCATCACGCCCGCCCAGCTGGCGGCGTCGACGAAGCGCGGCGGCTGGGGTGCGGCCGGCGTGCCGACGGTCGAGCACTACATGAAGACCGGCTCGTGGTTCGCCGGCCCGCCCGAGGAGCTGATCGCGTACCTCACCGATCTCCAGTCCCGCTTCCCCGGTCTCGAGCACGTCAACGTCAGCATCAGCATGGGCACGCCGCAGGCGGTGATGCTCGAGCAGCTCCGCTGGTTCGCCAAGGAGGTCATGCCGAAGTTTCGCGCTCGGGCGTGACACGCGGACGGCGGGGCCCTATACTCCCGGGCCAGTGGCTCTCAGGATCGGCGTCGACATCGGCGGTACGTTCACGGACCTCGTCGCGCTCGACGAAGCGACGGGGACCGTGATCAATGCCAAGGCCCTCAGCACGCCCCAGGAGCTGCTCGACGGGGTGCTCCGCTGCGTCGATCAGGCCGGTGCCCGTCTGGAAGACTGCCGGCTCGTCATTCACGGCACCACGATCGGCATCAATGCCCTCCTCGAAGGCAAGGGGGCCCGGACCGGCCTCATCACCACCGAGGGCTTCCGCGACGTGCTCGAGATCGGGCGCGGCAACTTCCTGCGGATGTACGACGTGCTCTACCGGCGGCCGCCGCCGCTGGTGCCGCGCGGGCGCTGCCTCGAGGTTCCCGAGCGGTTGAGCGCGCGCGGTGACGTGCTGGTGCCGCTCGACGAGCCGGCGGTGCGGGCGGCGGCCCGGCGCCTGGCCGCTGACGGCGTTCAGGCCGTCGCGCTCACGTTCCTCTTCTCCTATCGCAACCCGGCGCACGAGCAGCGGGCCGCCGAGATCGTGGCCGAAGAGCTGCCGGGCGTCGCGCTCTCCGTCTCCCACCAGCTCACCCAGGAGTGGCGCGAGTACGAGCGGACCAGCACGACCGTGGTGAACGCCTACGTCCTGCCGATCGTCGACCGCTACCTGGGCGCGTTCGGCCGGCGGCTGGGTGAGCGCGGCTTCAAGGGGCAGCTGCTCATCACGCAATCCAACGGCGGCGCTTTCTCGCTGGACGCCGCGCGCGCCAAGCCGGTGCACACGATCGAGTCAGGGCCGGCGGCCGGCGCCGTCGGCTGCACGAGCCTGGCCGGCGTGCTCGGGATCGACCGGCTGATCTCCTTCGACATGGGCGGGACGACGGCCAAGTGCGCCATCGTCGAGCGCGGCATGGTGCAGACCACCGACGAGTATCACGTCGACGGCCGGCCGCTGCGGATCCCCGTGATCGACATCCGCGAGGTGAGCGCCGGGGGCGGGACGATCGCCTGGATCGACGCCGGCGGCGCGCTGACGCTGGGACCGCAGAGCGCGGGCGCCGAGCCCGGTCCCGTCTGCTACGCGCTGGGGGGCGCCGAGCCCACCGTCACCGACGCCAACGTGGTGCTGGGGCGTATCGACGGCTCGCGCTTCCTGGGCGGCACGATGCCGCTCGACGCCCCGGCGGCCGCCCGAGCCGTCGAGGAGAGGCTGGCGCGGCCGCTCGGGCTCGCGCGCGTCAACGCGGCCGCCGGCGTCGTCCGCCTCGCCGACGTCAAGATGGCCCTCGCCGTCCGCGGCATCACCGCCGGGCGCGGCCTCGACCCGCGCGACTACGCGCTTGCCGCCTA
The DNA here is from genome assembly GCA_041493815.1 of Methylomirabilia bacterium. GTDB lineage: Bacteria > Methylomirabilota > Methylomirabilia > Rokubacteriales > CSP1-6 > AR5. Next base: position 304 of record JBGPZN010000572.1, on the reverse strand, counting down.
CGGCGGCGGCGGGCCGCTCCATGCCGTCGCCATCGCGCGCGAGCTGGGCATTCCGCGCGTGGTCATCCCGCCGGCGCCGTCGACCTTCTCCGCGTGGGGCATGCTGGCGACCGACCTGCGCCACGACCTGGTCCGCACCGTGCTGGAGCCGCTCGAGCAGACCGATGCGGTGTGGGCCCAGGTACGCTACGCCGAGATGCAGCGCGAGATCGCCACGATCCTCCCGGGCGAGGGCACGCCCCTCACCCATCGCGCCGTCGACCTGCGCTACCTCGGCCAGGAACACACCGTCACGGTGACGCTG